>NZ_JBFBAZ010000094.1:0-31307 GCF_040682475.1 Hamadaea sp. NPDC051192 | reverse complement strand
GCTCCTGCCGCCGCTGGCGGACGGGCACGTGCTGGAGTTGCGGGACGTCACTTTCCTGCGGCCGGTCCGGGTCGACGGCGCGTCGATCCGCTACTCGGTACGCGTCGACGCCGACGGCGAGTTCAGCGTCCACGACGGCGGTCCGGGGGCGGCGGTCACGGGTTCGGCCCGCTGGGTTCCCGCCGTCGCCGCGGCGTTCGACGCGGGCGCGGCCGACCGGTGTCCTACCGAGGAGGCGGTGGCGCACAGTCACAGCGGCGTGGTCGAGTTCGGTCCCCGCTGGGCGGCGCTGGCCGAGCATCGGGTCGGCTCGAACGAGGAGCTGGCGTTGCTGCGCGCGCCCGAGTCGGCGCTGGCCGATCTGCGGCGGTGGACGCTGCACCCCGCACTGCTGGACGTCGCGACCGCGTACGGCCGTCATCGTGGTCAGGGCAGCTATCTGCCGCTGGGCTACGGCCGGGTCGTCGCGTACGCGCCGCTGCCCGCCGAGTTCCGCAGTCACCTGCGGCACCGTGTGGACGGCTCGGGCGGTGAGGTGATCGCCGCCGACCTGACGCTGGCCGACCTCGACGGGCGGGTGCTGGTCGAGATCGAGGACTTCGTGCTGCGGCGGGTCGACCCGGCCGCGCTCACGACGCCGCCCGCCGGAACGAACACCGGAACGGGCACTGCGACGAACGCCACGGTGGCTGCGCCCGCCACTCCCAAGAACGACGGCGCGATCTCGCCCGCCGAGGGCGCGGACGCGTTCCGCCGGGCGCTCGCGGCCGGGGCGACGCAGCTGGTCATCCATCCGCGTACCGTCGAGGACCTGCTGGAACACCAGATCGTCGTCGCCGATGAGGAGACTCCGGCGACGGCGGCGGTGGACGCGTCCGGGTCGATGACCGACCTGGAGGCGGCGATCGCGGCGGTGTGGCGGCACGTCCTCGGCGTCGAAGTGATCGACGTGGACGACGACTTCTTCGCCCTCGGCGGGAACTCGCTGGTCGCGGTCCAGCTGATCGCGCAGACCCGGACGGCGACCGGCGTACGCGTGCCGATGCGCAGCCTGTTCGACGCGCCGACCGTGGCGGGACAGGCAGCGGTCGCGGCTAAGCTCCGGTCCGCCGCGGCGGAAGCACCGACGGCGACGGCGACGGCGACGGGGCAGACTGCTGAGCCAGTGAGCAAGACGACCATCCCCCGCCTCGCGCGATGACCGAGTGGGTCTTCGCCGCTTCGCTGGACCAGGAACGGATCTGGGTCGCCGACCGGCTCAGTGACGGCCGCCCGGTCTACAACGTCCCGGCGGCGGTACGCCTGACCGGCCCGGGCGTCGACGGCGACGTGATCGAGGCGGCGCTGCGGCTGCTCGTCGAACGGCACGAGACGCTGCGTACGGCGCTGCGGGAGAACCCTGACGGCGGCGTCGACCAGGTTATCCACCGGTCGGTGCCGATCGACGTCGGCCGGGTCGACTTCAGCGGCCTGCCCCGAGCCGAGGCCGATCGCCGGGTCGGCGACCTGATCGCCGAGTACGCCGCCCGCCCCATCCCGCTGGAGCAGGCTCCACTGTGGCGGGCCGTGCTCGCGCAGGTGGCACCGGCGGACTACTGGCTGGTCTTCGTCGCGCATCACGCGATCTTCGACGCAGCGTCCTATGTGGTCTTTCGACAAGACTTGACCGCGCTCGTCGAGGCGGTCGCGGGCGGCGCGCCGCCGACGCTGCCCGACCTGCCGATCCAGTACGCCGACTACGCCGCCTGGCAACGCGGCCGCCTGGACGATCCCGCGCTCGCCGAGGATCTGGCGTACTGGCGGGCCCAGCTCGACGAGCTGCCGCCGGTGCACGCGCTGCCGACCGACCGGCCCCGGCGCCCCGGAGCGGCGGCCGACGGCGGTCAGGTCCGGCTGCCGTTGCCGCCCGAGCTGGCCGAGGCGGTACGCCGTCAGGCAGCTGAGGCCCGCACCACCCCGTTCACCGTGTACCTGGCCGGATTCGTGGCACTGCTGCGCCGGCTGACCGGCCGGGCGGACGTCGTCGTGGGCGTACCGGTGTCGGGGCGCGACCTGCCGGAGCTGGCCGGGCTGATCGGGATGTTCGTCAACACCCTGGTGCTGCGGGTGCCCGTGCCCGGCTCTCCGGCGTACGCCGAGATCCTGCGAGGGACGCGCGACGCGATGGCCGAAGCCCTCGACCATCGGCAGGTGCCGTTCCAGACACTGGTGGAGGCGTTGGCTCCGGACCGGGATCCGGGGGTGGCGCCGCTCTGCCAGCTCGCCTTCAACTACCTGCCCGAGTCGGGCAACGAGCCGGTCCACAACGGCACGGCCAAGGACGATCTAGCGATCGAGGTCTCCGCCGACGATCTGCGCCTGGTGTACCGATCGGACCTGTTCGACGAGGCGAGCGCCGCCCGCCTCGCACAGCGGTATCTGCGCCTGCTCAGCGCCGCCCTTCGCGACCCCGAGACCGGGATCGGCGAGCTGCCGCTGGAGACCGCGGACGAGCAGGCCGAACGCGTACGCCTGTCCCAGGGGCCGCCCCTGACGCCGCGCAGCATTCTTGAGGCGACCGACGCGACCGTGGTGGCCCCGGACGGCACGCTCACCGGACCGGAGCTGACCGAGCGCGCCGACCGGCTCGCGGCCCGGCTGCGGGCGTACGGGGCGGGGCCGGAGCGCGTCGTCGCCGTGTGTGTGCCGCGTTCGGCGGCGGCCGTGGTCGCATTCCTCGCCGTGCTCAAGTCCGGCGCGGCGTACCTGCCGATCGACCCGCAGCTGCCCGACGCACGCATCGACCTGCTGCTGGCCGACGCCCAGCCGGTGGTGTGGCTGTCCACAGCCGACCGGCCGGGTCTGCCGTGGGTCGACGTGAACGCGGATCACCCCGCCGCGAATCCTGCCGCAGATCCTCCGCAATGGACGGCGCATCCGGACCAACTCGCGTACGTCCTCTATACCTCGGGTTCGACGGGCACTCCGAAAGCCGCGATGGTCACACGCGACGGACTGGCCAACACGCTCACCGGGCAGGTCGGCTTGTTCGGGGTGACGGCGGAGTCGCGGGTGGCGCAGCTCGCCCCGCTGTCGTTCGACGTGTCGATCTCGGAGATGGGCACCGCATTGCTCGCCGGAGCCACCCTCGTGGTGCCGCCGGCCGACCTCGTCCCCATCGGCGAGCCGCTGGCCGCATGGCTCACCGAACACCGGGTCAGCCACGTCCAGCTGTCCCCCGCCGTCCTCGGCAGCCTGCCGACGTCTGGGTTGCCGACGGTGTCGGCGCTGGTCGTCGGCTCCGAGGCCTGCCCGCCGGAACTGGCCGAACGGTGGTCGCCCGGGCGGCGGATGCTCAACGCGTACGGGCCGACCGAGACCGCCGACACCGTCACGACCTGGCCGGTCGACCTCGACCGGATCGACGGCTCGGTCCCCATCGGCCGCCCCGTTCCACAGACCACTGTCCACGTTCTCGACGAACGGCTCCGCCCGGTGCCCGCCGGGGTCGTCGGCGAACTCTATGTCCAGGGGCCCGGCGTCGGCCGCGGCTACCTCAACCGGCCCGGCCTGACCGCCACCCGGTTCGTCCCCAGCCCGTTCGGCCCACCCGGCGACCGCATGTACCGCACCGGCGACGTCGTCCGATGGCGTGAAGGAGACCTGGAATTCCTCGGGCGTGCCGACGGTCAGGTCCAGTTGCGCGGCATCCGCGTCGAGCCCGGCGAGGTCGAGGCCGCGCTCGCCGCGCTGCCCGGCGTCGGCTCCGCGGTGGTCGTCGTCCGCGAGGATCGGCTCATCGGGTACGCCGTGGGCAGCGACCTGGATCCGTCGGCTTTGGAGCGGCAGCTGGCCGAGACCCTGCCGCGTCACCTGGTCCCGGCCGCCGTCGTGGTACTCGGCGAACTCCCGTTGACCCGCAACGGAAAGGTCGATCGCAGGGCACTGCCCGAGCCCGTCGCGCTCGACGAACCGGCGGCGGTCCGGCCGCCGGAAGACGCCCGCGTCGCGCTGCTGTGTGAACTGTTCGCCGGGGTACTTGGCCGGGAAACGGTCGGCCCCGACGACGGCTTCTTCCGCCTCGGCGGCGACAGCATCACCGCGTTGCAGCTGGTGAGCCGCGCGCGGGCGGCCGGGCTGGGACTGGCGTTGGACGCCGTCTTCCGGCACAAGACGCCGTCCGCCCTCGCCGCCGCCGCGACGGCCGCCGAAGTGGCGCCCGCAGGAGTGCCCGACGCCGGTCCGGTCCCGATGACGCCGATCGTCGCGTGGCTTCGGGACTCGGGCGGCGACATCACCGGCTACGCCCAGTCCACGGTGGTCGCCACCCCCGCTGGTCTGACCGAGGAGCGGCTGATCGCCGGGCTCCAGCAAGTGCTCGATCGGCACGGCGCGCTGCGAATGCGGCTGATCCGCAGCGGCGACGACTGGCGGCTGGAGATCCCGCCACCGGGCGCGGTGACGGCCGAACTGGGCGGCGCGATCGATCCCGAGAGCGGCCGCATGATCGCCGCCGAATGGGACGGCGCGCGGCTCCGGCTCACCGCCCACCACCTCGCCGTCGACGCCGTGTCCTGGCGAATCCTGCTGGACGATCTCGCTGCCACCGTGGCGGGCCAGTCGCTCACCCCGCCGCCGGTGGCGTACCGGAACTGGGCGACGACGCTGACCTCGGCCGCTGCGCTGGCGGAGGCCGACGGGGAGTTGGCGTACTGGCGGTCGGTCACCGACACCGTCCGGGCGGTGCTGCCCGGCGCGCTCCTCGATCCCAGCCGCGACACGTACGCGTCCGCCCGCCGCCAGGTGCTGACGGTCGACGCCGCCCGGCTGCTCGACGAGGTGCCCGCCGCCTTCCACGCCAAACCCGACGAGGTTCTCCTGGCGGCGCTCGCGTCGGCGGTCGCCGACTGGCGGCGTACGCCCGGGGCGGTGCTGGTGGACCGGGAGACACACGGGCGCGACGATCCGGCGCTCGACCTGTCCGCCACGGTCGGCTGGCTCACCTGCGTCCACCCGGTACGCCTCGACGCCGGTGACACCGGACCGGCGACAGCCGTCAAACGGATCAAGGAACAGGTGCGTTCGATGCCCGGTAGCGGCCGAGGATTCGGGCTGCTCCGCCAGCACGGCCACGTCCTGCCGGACGCCCAGATCGGCTTCAACTACCTCGGCCGGTACGCCCTGGCTGATTCCCCCGAGGATATCGGCGGTGGCGGCCCGAAGCCGTGGACGCCCGTGTCGGCGGCGGACGCGCTCGGGCTGGACGCCGGGGAACTGCCGCTGCCGCATCCGATCGAGATCGACGCGCTCGCGACCGACGGACCGCACGGCGTACGCCTGAGCATCACCCTGACGACCGCACCCGCGCTCGTCAGCACCGAAGAGGCCGGCAGGTTCGCCGACTGCCTCGAAACAGCCCTGCGCTGCCTGTCCACACTGGAGCGTGGCGGGCACACCCCGGCCGACTTCCCGCTCGTCGAACTGACCCAGGACGACGTGCACCGGCTGGAGACGGCGTACCCGGGGCTGGCCGACGTGCTGCCGCTGTCGCCGTTGCAGCACGGCCTGGCGTTCCACGCCGGCCTGAGCGACACCGGTCTGAGCGACACCGGCCTGAGCGACACCGGCCTAGGCGCAACCGGCCTCAGCACCGCCGGACCGACGGACGACGCCGAGCCGGCCAGGGACACCGAGCCGGCCAGGGACGCCGAGTCAACCAGAGACGCCGAGTCAACCAGGGACGTCGACGACGTCTACGCCGTCCAGCTCGTCGCGACCCTGCCCGGCGAGGTCGACGAGCAGCGGCTGCGGGACGCCTTCGCGAGCCTGCTGCGGCGGCACGAGAACCTGCGGGCGGCGATCGTGACCGAGGGCCTGCGGGAGCCGGTCCAGGTGATCACGGACGTGACGCAGGTTCCCTTCCGGACGGTCGCCGGGGACTCGTCGGCGGCGGCCGCGCACGATCTCGCCGAGCGGTTCGATCTCACTCGCCCGCCGTTGCTGCGCGCGACCCTCGTCCGCGTTCCTGATGGCGGGCACCGGCTCGTGCTCACCAACCACCATGTGCTGCTGGACGGCTGGTCGACCCCGATCCTGCTGCGCGAACTGATGGCGCTGTACCGAGGCGAGGAGCTGCCGCCGGCGCGGCCTTATCGGGAGTATCTGGCCTGGCTGGCGACCCAGGACGACGAAGCAGCTATGGACGCCTGGCGCGATGCGCTCGCGGATCTCGCCGGTCCGCTGCACATCGCCCCGGACGAGCAGGCGCGGCGGCGTACGCCCCGGCCCGCGACGCTCACGACGACGTTGTCCGAGGCGAGCACGGCAGCCCTCACGGAACGGCTGCGCGACCTCGGCGTCACGCTCAACACGGCGGTTCAGGCGGCCTGGGCGGCCGCGGTCGGCGGGCTCGCCGGACGGGACGACGTGGTCTTCGGCACCACGGTCGCCGGGCGCCCGCCCGAGCTGCCCGGGGTCGAGGACATGGTCGGGCTGTTCATCAACACGCTGCCGACCCGGGTACGCCTGCGCCCGGCCGAGCCGCTCGGCGAACTGCTGCGGCGGATCCAGTCCGAGCAGGCGGCGCTACTGCCCCACCAGTACGCAGGCCTGGCCGACGTGCAGCGTACGGCTGGGCACGGCGACCTGTTCGACACCGCGATCGTCATCGAGAACTACCCGGACATCGACGTCCTCCGAACCGGCCCGGCTGCCGCGACGGGGGTGGCGGTCGACGGGATCACCGACGTCACGCACTACACGTTGGATCTGACCGTCGTGCCCGGGCGTCGGCTGCATCTGCGTCTGGCGTACCGCTTGGATCTGCTGGACCGCGACGTGGCGGTGGCGACCGCGGACCGGTTCGAGCGCTTCCTGGCGATGATCGCCGCGGACCCGGGGCAGCCGGTCGCGCGGTTCGAGCCGGAGCCGGACCGTGCGGCGGTCCTGGCGGCCGGGCGTGGCCCCGACCTGGCCGTGGAGCAGGCTTCGCTGGCGCAGGTGGTGGCGCGACATGCCGCCCGAACGCCGGACCGGATCGCGGTGATCGCGGGCGGGACGCGCGTGACCTATGCGGAACTGGTCGCGGCCGCTCGCGCGGGGGCCACTGCGCTGCGTGAACGAGGCGCAGGACCGGGCACATCGGTGGGGCTGGCGTTGCCACGCGGCGCGGAGCTGGCCGTCGCGGCGCTGGCGATCGCGCAGACCGGCGCGGCCTGCCTGCCCATCGACGTCGAGTATCCGCCCGAGCGGATCGCGTTCATGCTGGCCGACGCGCAGCCGGTCACCATTGTGGACACGCCGCTCCCCCGCGCAGGTGAGCCCGGTGCCGATGAGCCCGGTGCCGATCACGAGCCGCATCCGGGCGAGACTGCGTTCCTGCTCTACACCTCCGGCTCCACCGGTACGTCGAAAGCGGTCGTCGTCGCCCATGCCGGACTGTCCAACATGGCAGCGGTCCAAGTCGGACGGTTCGCGGTGACCGCCGACGCCCGGGTCTCGCAGTTGGCGGCGTTCGGGTTCGACGCGGCGATCTCGGAGCTGTGCACCGCCTGGTACGCCGGGGCGGCGCTGGTCCTGCCGGAGCCGGGCGAGGTCCTGGTGGGCGAGGCGCTGGCCGAGTGGCTGACCGTGCACGAAGTCACCCACGCGCAGCTGACCCCGACGGTGCTCGGGTCGGTCCCGGCCGGCCGCGGACTGCCGACGGTGACCACCTTGGTCGTCGGCGGCGAGGCGTGCCCGCAGGAGCTGGTGGATCGGTGGGCGCCGGGCCGGTTGATGGTCAACACCTACGGGCCGACCGAGGCGGGCGACAGCGTCAGCCTGTGGGACTGCGTACCGGGGCGGCCGGTGGCGCTGATCGGCGACGCGATCCCGAACACCACGGTGTTCCTGCTGGACAACGCGTTACGACCGGTGCCGGACGGGGTGGTCGGCGAGGTGTACGTCGCCGGGGACAGCCTCGCGTCCGGTTATCTGCGCCGGGCCGGGCTGACCGCGTCGCGATTCGTCGCCTGCCCGTTCGGGCCGCCCGGCGGGCGCATGTACCGGACCGGCGACCTGGCTCGGCGTACGCCGGCCGGAATGGAGTTCGCCGGGCGCGCCGACGGCCAGGTCAAGCTGGGCGGCGTACGCGTCGAGCTGGGTGAGGTGGAGGCGGCGCTCGCGGCGCAGCCGGGCGTGCTGGCCGCCGTCGCGACGGTGATCGCGGATCGGCTGATCGGCTTCGTCACCGGGTCCGATCTGGACGGAGGCCCGCTGCGAACCGCCGTGGCACGGCAGCTGCCCCGCGCGATGATCCCCGCCGCCGTAGTGGTGCTCGACGCATTTCCCTTGTCCCCCAACGGAAAGCTCGACCATCGTGCGTTGGCACAGTCGGCCCCGGCGACCGCCGCGGCGTCAGGACGAGCTGCCCGCAACCCACGTGAAGAGTTGCTGGCCCGGTTCATCGCCGAGGTGCTAGACCGGCCCGGTACCGGTCCGGACGACCACTTCTTCCTGCTCGGGGGCGACTCGCTCGCGGCGGCGCGCTTGGTCGCCCGCGCCCGATCGGCTTTCCCCGGCATCACCGTCCGCGACGTCTTCGACCATCCGACCGCAGCGGACCTCGACCGGGCACTGGCCGGACGCGGCGCCGCACCGGTCCGCCCGCCGATCATGCCCGCCCCACGCGCCTCCAGCGTCCCCTTGTCATACGCGCAACGCCGGTTCTGGTTCCTCGACGAGCTGGACGGACCGGTCGGCGCGGCGAAGCTGACCCTGCCGATGCGGCTGACCGCCGACGAGGCAGCCGTGCTGGCCGAGGCGCTCGGCGACGTCGTGGCGCGGCACGAGATCCTGCGGACCGTGTACGCACCGGCCGACGGCGTGCCGTCGCAGCGGATTCTGCCGTCTTGGCAGCCGCCGGTCGCCCGGGTCTCGGCGACCGAGCCGCTGGCCCTGGTGCTCCCGGCGTTGGCGGCCGAGCCGATGGATCTGGCCGCGCCCCCACTACGTGCCCATCTGGTCGACACCGCGGACGGCGCGGTCGTGCTACTCGTCGTCCACCACATCGCGGCCGACGGCTGGTCGATGGACGTGCTGGAAGCCGACCTGCGTACGGCGCTGGCCGCCCGGGTCGCCGGGCACCGGCCGACATGGACTCCCCTGCCCGTCCAGTACGCCGACTACACGCACTGGCAGCTCTCGGCCTCGCCCGGCTCGCTGGCGTACTGGCAGACGGCGTTGGCCGGGCTGCCGCCGGAGATCGCCCTGCCGGGTGACCGTCCCCGGCCGGCTCAGCCGTCGGCGGCGGGCGGGACCGCGACCGGATCGGTAGACGCGGGTCTGCACGGGCGGCTGCTCGACGCGGCCCGGGCGACCGGCACGACGCTGTTCATGGTGCTCCAGGCGGGGCTGGCTTCGCTGCTGTCGCGGCTCGGCGGCGGCGCGGACATCCCGCTCGGCACCCCGGTCGCCGGGCGTACGGACGCCGCCCTGGACCAGCTCGTCGGCTGTTTCGTCAACTTCCTCGTGCTGCGGACCGACCTCAGCGGCGACCCGAGCCTGCGGGTGCTGCTCGATCGCGTACGCACCGCCGACGTGGCCGCCTTCGACCACGCGGAGACGCCGTTCGAGGCGGTCGTCGAGGCGGTCAACCCACCGCGCGGTGCGGCCCGGCATCCGCTGTTCCAGGTGGTGATCTCCACGCTGACCCGCGTCGGCGACGGCGTGGGCGACCTGCCGCCGGTGGACCCGGGAACGGCCCAATTCGACCTGTTCCTCGAATGCGTCGAGCATCGCCGGAGCGACGGGTCGGCGGCCGGGATCACCTGCCATCTCGGGTACGCCACCGACCTGTTCGACCCGGCGACGGCCGATCTGTTGCTGGCGCGGCTGATCCGGTTGCTGGACGGCGCGGTGGCGGACCTGGACCGGCCGCTGGGCAGGTTGCCGCTGGCGACGCCGGGCACGCCCGTGTCTGCGCTGACCGGACCGGTCGTGACCGTGCCGGCGGGGTCCATCGTGGACTGGTTCCGCGAGTGCGCCGCCCGTACCCCGGCCGCTCCCGCGATCGTCACCGCCAACGAGACCTGGAGTTACGACCGGCTGCTGGATCGGGTCGGCGCGGTGACCGGTGAGCTGCGGGCCGCCGGAGCCGGCCCAGGTCGCCTGATCGCCGTCGACCAAGCCCGTACGCCGGAGTTGATCGCGACGCTGCTGGCCGTCCTGGCGACGGGGGCGGCGTACGTGCCGATCGATCCGAGTCATCCCGAGGGGCGGCGACGGCACATCCTCGACGACTCGGGCGCCGCCTTCTCGTTCGCCGAAGCGGCTCCCACGCACCGCCCGGAGTTCCGGCCCGACGAGGCGGCGTACGCGATCTACACGTCCGCCTCGACCGGGCCGGCCAAGGGCGTACTGGTGCCGCACGGCGCGCTGGCGAACCTGGTCGCGGCGATGGCCGACCGGCTCGGTCTGGCTCCCGGCGAGCGCCTGCTGGCGGTCAGCTCGGCCGCGTTCGACATGTCGGTGCCGGAGTTGTTCGCCCCGCTGGTCCGGGGTGCGACGGTCGTGCTGAGCGGCGACCGGGATCCGGTGGCGGTCGCGGCGCTGGCCGAGGCCGCCGCGGTAACCGTGGTCCACGCGACTCCGGCGTTGTGGTCCGCGCTCCTCGACGTGGCACCCGGGCTGTGCCGGCGCGTACGCCGGTTCGCCGGAGCCGAGGCGCTGCCCGCCGGGCTGGCCGACCGGCTCGCCCCGATCACGAACCTCTACGGTCCGACCGAGACGACCGTGTGGTCCACCTCGGACGAGGTCACCGGCGGCGAGGCGAACCCACCGATCGGCACACCGCTGCCGAACACCCAGGCGTACGTGCTCGACTCGGCGTTGCAGCCGGTGCCGGTGGGCGTCGCCGGCGAGCTGTACCTGGCCGGAGCCGGGTTGGCGCGCGGCTATCTGGGGAAGCCGGGCCTGACCGCCGTACGCTTCGTCGCCTGCCCGTTCGGCCCGCCCGGACAACGCATGTACCGGACCGGCGATCTGGCGCGGCTGCGTCCGGACGGGCGGCTGGAGTACCTCGGCCGGGCCGACGAGCAGCTGAAACTGCGCGGCTATCGGATCGAGCCCGGCGAGGTCGAATACGCGCTGACCGCGCTGCCGGGGGTGACGCGGGCGGTCGTGATCGTCCGCGACGAGCACCTGATCGCGTACGCCACCGGGCGTGATCTCGACGGAGCCGAGCTGCGCCAGTCGCTGACGCGCACGCTGCCGGGTTACCTCGTTCCGTCGGCCGTCGTGGTGCTGGACGAGCTGCCGTTGACCCCGAACGGCAAGGTCGACCGGCGGGCGCTGCCGTCGCCGCCGTCGCAGCGCGTCGAGACGCAGCCTCGCTCGGCCGCCCAAGCGGCGTTGTGCGCGTTGTTCGCCGAAGTTCTCGGGGTGGACCGGGTCGGGCCGGACGATGACTTCTTCGCCCTCGGCGGGCATTCACTGCTGGCGGCCCGGCTCACCGCGCGGGCGCGGACGGCGTTGGGCCGGGAGGTGTCGCTGCGGGATCTGCTGGACCGGCCGACGCCGGCCGGGCTCGCCGATCCACATCGCAACGAAAACAGCAGCAGCGACGGCGGCGGTGGCGATGGCGGCGACTACGACGTGCTGCTCCCCCTGCGGACGACCGGCGATCGGGCTCCCCTGTTCTGTCTGCCGCCGGTGCTCGGCCTGGGCTGGAGTTTCGCCGGGCTGCTGACGCACCTCGAACCCGACCGGCCGGTGTACGCCCTCCAGTCGCCCGGCCTGTCCGGCGACCGGCAGCCCGCGGCGAGCCTCGACGACCTGGTCACCACGTACGCCGAGGTCATCCGGCAGGTCGCCCCGGACGGGCCGGTGCACCTGCTCGGCTGGTCGTTCGGCGGGCTCGTGGCGCACGCGGTCGCCGCCCGGCGGCAGCAGGACGGGGCCGAGCCGGGGATCGTCGCGCTGCTCGACGCGTACCCGCCGGTGCCGGGTGAGCCGATGCCGCCCGCGCCCGACGCCGCCTGGAGCGACGTGGTGGCGAACAACCTCCGGCTCGCCGGAACATGCACCGACCTGCCCGTACGCAAGGGCGACACGATCCTGTTCACCGCCGGGCACGACCATCCGTCCGGCGCGCCGGTCGACGCGTGGGCCGGTCGTCTCGACGGCGACCTGCGCGTGCACCCGGTCGACTGCGACCACGACGGCATGACGTCGCCTTCGGCACTGGCCGTCATCGGCCCGCTCATCACCACCGCACTGTCCGGATCAGACCCCGGAGGACTACCGTGACCAATCCGTTCGACGACCCCGAGGGCACGTTCCTGGTGCTCGTGAACGACGAAGGCCAGCACTCGCTGTGGCCCGCGTTCGCCGACGTGCCCGCCGGGTGGACCACCGTGCTGCCCGCCTCGCCGCGCGACGCCGCCCTCGCGTACGTGGAGAAGCACTGGACGGACCTGCGCCCCCGCTCACTCGCGGCGCACTTGGACACCACCTTGGACGGTGCGCGATGATCGAGGCCACCGGTCTGCGCAAGAGCTTCCGCTCCGGCGGTGACGTCGTCGAGGCGGTCCAGGGCCTCGACCTGAAGGTGGCCGGCGGCGAGATCTTCGGTCTGCTCGGGCCGAACGGCGCGGGCAAGACCACGACGCTGCGCATGCTGACGACGCTGACCAAACCCGACGGTGGACAAGCGACTGTCGCGGGCGCGGACCTGATCGCCCGTCCGCGAGAGGTGCGACGCCGGATCGGCTTCGTCGCGCAGGGCCAGTGGACCTGGAGCACGCTGACCGCCCGCGAAGAGCTCATCATGCAGGCCCGCCTCTACGGCCTGCGGAAGTCCGAGGCCGCGGCGCGCGCCGCGCAGGCCATCGCCGACTTCGGCATGACCGCGTTCGCCGACCGGATCTGCCGCACCTACTCGGGCGGGCAACGCCGCCGGGTCGACATCGCCCTCGGCATCGTCCACTCGCCACAGGTGCTCTTCCTCGACGAGCCCACCAGTGGACTCGACCCGCAGAGCCGCGCGCATCTGTGGGACGAGGTCCGCCGCCTGCGCGATGCCGGGACCACCATCGTGCTCACCACGCACTATCTGGAGGAGGCCGACGCGCTGTGCGACCGGGTCGCGATCGTCGACCACGGCCGCGTGGTCGACCTCGGCTCGCCCCGCGCGCTCAAGGACGGCATCTCCGGCGACGTGGTCACCCTGGGCGTCTCCGACCCCACGTCCGCGCTGGACCTGCTCTCCGCAGACGAAGGGGTACGCACAGCGGAGATCCACGGCGACGTCATCCGGCTCGTGGTCGGACAGGGCGCGCAGACCGCGCCCCTGCTGCTGAAGCGGCTGTACGACGCCGGCGTCACGCTGACCAGCATCGAGGTGCACCAGCCGAGCCTCGACGACGTCTTCCTCGCCCGCACCGGGCGTTCCCTGCGCGACCGCGCCGAATAGACGGGAGCCTGCCGTGAAGCTCGCCCGGGACACCTGGATCATCATGGTGCAGTCGTTGACGATCAGCCTGCGCCAGCGGCTGTGGGGCGTCATCGGCCTGGCCCAGCCGCTGTACTTCGTGATCCTCTTCGGACCGTTGTGGGAACGCTCGCTGCGCATGTCCGAACAGGACTCGTACGCGACGTTCCTGCCGGGCATCTTCATCGAGGTGGCCGTGTTCGGGACGTTGTTCGCCGGGATCGGCCTGGTCGGCGAGGCCCGTGCCGGGCTCATCGAGCGCATGCGGGTGACCCCGATCAGCCGGTCGGCGCTGCTGCTCGGCCGGTGCGCCCGGGACATCCTGATGCTGCTGGTCCAGGCGGTGATCCTGGTGCTGGTGGCGATCCCCTTCGGGTTGCCGGTCAAGGTCGTCCCGCTGGCGTTGACGTTCCTGCTGATGTCCACGGTCGCGTTCGTGGCCACCTCGCTGTCGTACGCGCTCGCGCTGGCGGTCGAGTCGGAGACCACCCTCGCCTCGTTGGCGAACCTGATCAACGTCCCGCTGATGCTGCTGTCGGGCATCCTCATCCCGATCGCCTTCGCCCCGGACTGGTTGCAGACCCTGGCCAAGGTGAACCCGGTGTACTACGCGGTCGAGGCCTCACGCGGGCTGTTCTCCGGCGACACCACCACGGGCGCGCTGGTGCGGGCGCTGGCGGTGGTGGGCGGCGTCGGCTTGCTGGGCGGATTCTGGGCGGTACGCCGCTTCTCCCGCGCGGTCAGCTGAGGCTGTGATTCCGGTCCTCAGCTGGCTGAGGCTGTGATTCCGGTCCTCAGCCTAGCTGAGGAGCTTATCGAAGATCGGTTTCACGACCGGCGCGATCCGGCCTGCGAGCTGCTGATATCCGGCGACGTTCGGATGGACCGTGTCGTAGGTCGAGATCCCGTCGTAGGACACGAACGAGATGCGCTTGCCCGCCTTCGCCTGGCTCTTGACGTAGGTGGGGAGCCAGTTCTTGTAGCCGTCGTGGTAGTCGGTCATGCCGATGACCACGATGTACACGCCCGGCTTTGTCTTGAAGACGAGGTTGATCCAGTCGGTCATCGCCTGGATCACCACCGAGTCGGGCTGGTCGTTGCGCCCGCAGCAGTAGTCGTTGCCACCACCCTGCATGATCACGACCTCCGGCTGGGCGGCGCTGATCCACCCTGCCGTCTGTTCATACATGCTGGTGCTGTTGCAGGGCGTCGCGTGGATGCAGGCGCCGCCTTCGGCCTGCATGTCCTTGTCGGCCAGCCGGCTGTCCCCACGCTCGTACGAGCCCACATAGTCGATCGCGTACGCCGGGAGCTTCTTCAGCAGGTCGAGGCGGTACCCGTTCATCACCTCGTCCTTGGCCCCGGCCGAGATCGAGTCGCCGAGCACCATGACCTTGATCTTCCGCCCGGACCGGGTCACCGTCGCCTTCGGCGTCGGGCTCTTCGACGAGGCGGTCGTCGGCGCGGTGGTGGCCGAGATCCCCACCGTCTGCTCGACGGACGGCGTACCGGTCGCCGCGCTCGTGTCTCCGGGCGCGGCGGTGCCGGCCGGCGTCCCGCCGCATCCCGCAACCAGCACGCCCGCGACCAGGACGCTCACGACCGTCAACACCGCCGTCCCTGCTCTCACCGTCACCTGAAGAAGTGTGGCGGCACCGGGCTCACCAGGGCGTCGTACGACGATGCCGGATATCCGACTCAGGCCTCTTTCGGGTCCGTGATCTGGATGCGCAGCTCGGTGAAGTAGCGGCGGTCCTGGGCGTCGGGCAGCCAGGCGTCGGCGGTCCCGGGGAGGGCTTCGCCGATGGTCACCGGGACGTCCGGGCCGTGGGCCTTGGCCGCCGAGCGGATCATCGCGGCCAGGGTCGCGACCGAGTGCGGCGAGGTCAGGTCGGCGTAGCAGGGCTTGATCTCCGTGCCGATCTTGACGAAGACGCGGTCGGGCAGGTCGAGCCGCCGTCGCAGCCGCCGGGCGGCGACGAACCGGTCGGCGTCGCGGACGACGTCGGACAGGCCGGTCCCCGCTGCCGTGGTCCGCCAGGTCTCCCGGGCCACGACCAGCCGGTCGACGGTGATCCTCGGCTGGTGCGCCGCCCCGGCGGGCAGCTTGAACGCGTCGACCGAGTGGACGGCGAGCCATTCGGAGAAGACCTCGACGATCGGCCACCGCCGCCCGTCCGGCTCGACGGCCTCCAGTACGCCGTCCCGGCGCTCGAGGCGGACGGCCATGGCGGGCAGGACGTCGCCGGTAGCGGGCCGGGGCGCCGGGTAGAACCCGAGCCGGCGGCCGTACGGGCCGGGCGACATCGACACCCGTCCGGTGTGACGCGGCCAGCCCGTCGGGTAGAGCGGGCGCAGCCGGTCGGCACCGCCGTCGGCCGCGATCTGGCCCCACATCCGGGCGGGGTCGGCGTGCCAGGGGATGAAGAACTCCAGCGTCGACCGGGCGGTGTGCATCTCGCCGAGCACCGCCAGGTACTCGCCGCGGTTGATCGCCTCCGGGGAGTCCGCGCAGATCTGCAGGTCGGGGCTGTGCGTACGCCCGGCGCTCCAGCCGGGCCGGTCGGCGGCGAACAGCTCGGCGGCCCGGGCCGCCAGTCCGGCGGCGGTTCGCTCGACGCGGCGGTCGCCTTCGGCGTACTCGAACAGGGCCGCCCAGCGCTGGGCGAACTCGGTGGCCACGGTGTCGACCGGGCGATCGTCGCCGGTCCAGAACAGGCCCTGGGCGAGGTACATCAGGTCGCCCAGGCGCATCCCGGGATCGTCGGCGATCTCGGTCAACGCGGCCCGGTACGCGTCGGCGAGCGCGCCGGTGACCCACCGGGCGGCCTGCAGGACGATGCCGAGCGCCGGGGCGAGGTCGGCGAGCACCTGCGGCCCGAAGACCACGTCGACGTCCCGGACGGTCTCCTCGTGGCACGGCGTACGCCCGGCGTAGGTGTCGCCGCCGTGCTGCCGGGCGGGTCCGCCGATCTCGGCTGCGACCGTGTCGTCCAAAGCGGACAGTGCGACGGCCAGCTCGGCGGGGTCACCGGCGGCCTTCGCGACCTGGTCCCGGGCGGAACGCAGCCGATCCAGGCCGGCGAGCGCGCCGGGGATCGCCGCGAGGCGCGGGCCGATCACGTCCTCGACGCCCATCTCGACCGGCGCGGTGCCGCCGTCGTCGAGCAGGTCTCGTTCGGCGAGCCGGTCGAGCAGCAGGAACGCGTCCTCCGGCGTACGCACATGGCCCTGCGCGGTCAGCTCGCCGGCGATCACCGTCGCCGTACGCGTGCCGTCGGCCAGGCCGAGCGCCGTCGCCTCCGCCGCGCTCAACGTGACCGGGGCGCGGGCGGGCAGCAGCGCCTGCCGCCCGTCCAGGTGCACATGGGGCGCGATCGTCGGAGCGAGCAGACGGCGGGATGCGGGATCGTCGCCGAGCCGCCGGGCGTACGCGTCGACGCACCACCGTTCGAGGTAGACGGCCCGGTATCGGACCAGCTCCGGGCCGGGCGTCACCCGCACGCGCTCGGTCTGGGCGGGGTCGAAGCGCAGCCAGCAGACCGGGCCGAAGAAGCCGACGGTCTCGTTCTTGCCGCAGTAGCGCTGCCAGTAGCGGACGAGCGTGCGTTCCCGGGTGCGGCGGCGCTGGCCTCGGTCGGCCGGGTCGCCGTCGCGCAGCGAGTCCAGCCGGTCGAGGAATTCCCGGTTCTGCCAGGTGACCGCCTCGCGCAGCAGCGGATCGGCGGCGACAACGCTCAGCGCGGCCGATCCGGCCAGGTCGGCCGCCGCGAAGCTGTCGGCGTACGCCGTCTGGGCCTTCTCGACGGCGTCGGCGGAACCGCCTCGCCACCGTTTGGCCGCGATCGCGTCCACGAGGTCGTCCGCGGCGGCTGCGCAGGACGGCGCGGACAACCGGTCGAGCCCGTCGGCGGGGAACCCGGTGGACCGCAGTACGCCGTCCGCCCACACCTGCCAGCCGGTGTCGCCCAGCGGAAGGCGGTCGGTCATGACATCCTCCCGGCGTGCGGCGGCGTCAGCGGGTCGAGCAGTTGCAGCCGCAGCTCGGAGGCGTACCGGCGGCCGTGGGCGTCGGGCAGCCAGGCTTGTTCGCCGGTCGGGAGCATCTCGGTGATCGTCAGCTCGACGTCATCGCCGCCGGTGGCCTGCGCGCCCCGGATCGCCGAACACAGCTGGCGGATGGAGATCAGGCCGGCGAGGTCGGCGTAGAACGGCTTGGTCTCCGTGCCGATCTTGACGAAGATCCGTTCGGGCAGTCCGAGGTCGCGCCGCCATCGCCGGGCGGCCAGGACGCGATCACGATCCCCGGTCGCCTCGGCCAGACCGCTCGCCCCGACGGTGGTGCGCCAGGTCTCCCGCAGCAGGATGAGGTCGTCGACCACCACGCGCGGCGTATGCGCGGCGGCGCCGGCCAGCTTCCAGGTGTCGAAGGTCTGGATGGTCAGCAGTTCGGCGAAGACCTCCAGCAGCGGCCAGGCCGAGCCGTCGGCGGCGCGGGCGACCAGCCCCTCCGGAGTGGCGACCACGACGAGGTCGGTCACCGGGCGCAGCCGGGCCCGGTCGGCGCCCGCCGACGGGGCGAACGCGAGCTGGACGTCGGACCGGCCCTTGATCCAATTGGCGTTGCGAGCCGAGTGGCGCGGCCACGCGTCCGGCAGCAGCAGGTCCACACACGGTTCGGGCAGGTCGCTCCGCAGATCCTCGGCGAGCCGATCGGGGTCGGGGTGGCCGAGCCGGAAGAAGTCGGTGTTGAACGCCGCCATCGCCACGTGCAGTTCGCCGAGGACGAGCCGGTAGTCGCCTCGGCCGAGCGCCTCCTCGTCGGCGGCGATCAGGTGCAGGTCGGGGCTGTGGACGCGGGCGGTCCACCAGCCCGGTGCGCTGTCCTCGAACGCCGCCTCGACCTGTTTGGCCAGATCATCGGCGGCGAAGACGAGTTCGCGCGCAGCGGAGTCGGCGGCGCTGAGCCCGAGCAGGTCACGCCAGCGGCGCAGGAACTCGTCCACCACCGGGGCGGACGGCCGCTGGGCGCCGAAGACGACGCCGTGGGCGAGGAACCACAGGTCGTGCAGCGGGACGTCGGGCGTACCGAGGTCGGCGGCCAGCTCGGCGTGCAAGGCGGCCAGCGCGTCGTGATGAACGTCGGCCACGCGGGCGGTCAGCCAGCGGACCGACCGCAGCAGCGGCTCCAGCGCAGCGAGCTTCTGGGTCAGCGGCGGCCCGAAATCGACGTCGAGATCCCGGCTGGTGTCCACATGGCACAGCGTGCGGCCGGCGTACGTCTGACCGGGACGGCGGCGCGCGGGCAGGCCGGTGGCCTCGGTGAACGCCTCGTCGAGGTCGACCAGCGCGGCGGCCAGCGTCTCGGCCGTCGGCGCGGCGGCGGCCCGGTCGCGCAACGTCCACAGCGGACTCAGACGCTCCCGCGCCCAGGCCCGATCCTCGGAATCGGCGATGCCCTCCGCGTACGCCCGCAGGACGCGTTCGGCCGAGAGGTCGATCGGCAGATCGAGCCCGAGGCGGACGAGTCCCCCCTGGGCCAGTTCGCCGAGTTGTGCGTACACGTCCTCGAGGCGGTGGAAGACCCCTGCGGCGACCAGCTCGTCCGCGATGACCCGGACCGGCCGGCCGGACTGACCGGCGGTGATCAGCGCGGCCGCCGCGGCAGTGACCGGCCGTGGCGGCTGGCCCGGCGCGACGATCTCGCGGTCGCGCAGTGTCAGGTGTGGCAGCAGGCGGACCGGGAACCACCAGCGCAGCCTTGGATCAGCCGCGAGTGCGTCGGCCAGCGCGGTCAGCGCCCACCATTCGAAGTGGACGGCCCGCGCCCGTTCGACGACGGGACCGGGCCGGAGGGTGACGGCCGGGCCGTCCTCGTTGAGCGTGCTCCAGCACATCGGGCCGAAGAAGCCGATGCTGTCGTTCTTGCCGCAGTAGCGCTGCCAGTACTTGGCCACGATCTCGTCGCGGCGGCGTTCCCGGTAGTTGCGGCGGGCGGTGCGGCCGGGGCGCAGCGAGCCCTCGATGGTCGTGGCGACGTCGGGGTTCTGCCAGCGGACCGCCTGCCGGAACCGGTCGCCGGACGCGATCGCCGTGGCCGCCTCGGCCGCCGTCAGATCGGCCGCGGACAGCTCTTCGGCGAAGTCCGGTCCACCGTCGAGAAAGGAGTCGGCCGCCTGGGCGAGACCCGGCGAGGAGAGCTGGTCGAGGCCGTCGACCGGGAAGCCGGCCGAGCGGACGAGGGCGTCGCGATAGACGCTCCAGCCCGTGCCGGGCAGGGGAATCACATGATCGTTCGGCGGCCGCATCGGGACACCCTAACCGCGCCGGGCGATCGCCGCGAGAGGCTGCCGTAACCGGTGCGGCTCCTCTACGATTCCCGGCGTGGGTACCCAAGATCCTCCGCAGCTCGCGATCCTGCGTGGCCGGACGGTCGCCCGCGAACTGCCGCACGGGCTGCCCGGTCTGATCCGCGCTCAGGCACGGCGTACGCCCGACGCGACCGCCCTGGTCGATCAGGACGGCCGGCTCACTTATCAGCAGTTGGACACCGAGTCCGATGTGATCGCCGACGACCTGGCCGAGGTGGCGCGGCCCGGTGACGTCGTCGCGCTGGACGTGCCACGCGGCCGGGCGATGGTTGTGGCGATGCTCGGCGCCCTCAAGGCCGGTACGCCGTTCCTGCCGCTGTCGCCGGACGACCCGCCGGCGCGGATCGCGACCGTGCTGGCCGACGCTCGGCCGGTCGCGACGCTCGTCTGCGCCGCGTCAGCGGGGCCCGCCGTCCGGCCGGGGATCCCGCATCCCGTCTTGGTGACGTTGACCGGTGCAGATCGTCCCGAGCGGCCGCTGATCCCGGTCGACGACTCGCATCCGGCGTACGTGCTCTACACGTCGGGATCGACCGGCAGCCCGAAGGGTGTCGTCGTGCCCACCGGGGCGCTGGCCAACCGGCTGCTCTGGATGTGCGGGCAGTACGCGCTCGGCCCGGCCGACCGCTGCCTTCAGAAGGGCCCGCTCAGCTTCGACGCGTCGCAGTTCGAGCTGTGGTGTCCCCTGCTGTCGGGTGGCCAGGTCGTGCTGCCGCCGCCGGGCGCACAGCGCGATCCGGCGATGCTGCTCGACTGGATCACCCGGTACGCGATCACGTGGTGCCACTTCGTCCCGTCGATGCTGGCCGAGTTCCTGCGCTGGCCCGGCGTCGAGACGGCGACGAGCCTGCGCCTGCTGTTCGCCGGTGGTGAGGCGTTGCCACCGGACACCGTCCGCCTGGCGCGGAAGGTGTTGCCCGCGCGCATGGTCAACCAGTACGGCCCGACCGAGACCACGATCGACGTCGCGCACTGGGACTGCCCCGACGATCCGGGGCGCGTGCTGATCGGGCATCCGATCGACAACTGCGTCCTGATGGTGCTCGACGAGGACGGCCGGATCGTCTCCGGCGACACTCCCGGTGAGCTGGCCGTCGGCGGTACGCCGCTCGCCACGGGCTACCTCGGGCGGCCCGAACTGACTGAGGCGGCCTTCCGGCCCGGTCCCGAGGGCAGCGGAGTCGACCGCGTCTACCGCACCGGTGACCGCGTACGCCTCACCAGTGGTGGACTGGAGTATCTCGGTCGCGGCGACGAGCAGCTGAAACTTCGGGGCCAGCGGATCGAGCCGGGTGAGGTCGAGGCAGCCCTGCGCGGAGTCGCCGGGGTGCTGGACGCCGCCGTGATCGCCGTCGAGGGCACGCTGTGGGCGTACGTGGCCACCGGCGGCGAGCCGCTCGACGAGGACACCGTCAAACAACAGCTGCGCCAGCGGCTGCCCGAGGCGTTCGTCCCCACCCGGTACGCCGTCCTGCCCGAGCTGCCCGTGACCGGCAACGGCAAACGCGACCGCCGCCGGTTGAGCGAGCTGGCCGTCGCCCGGTCTTCCGCCACCGACGATCCGGCCACCGCACCGGATTCCGCGACCGGGGACCCGGCTGCTACCCGGGCCGCCGGTGCCGAGGCGGATGCGCTGGCCCGGGCGTGGTTCGACGCGCTCGGCACGCATCCGGCGGACGAAGGCGCGAGGTTCCTGGCCTCCGGCGGGCACAGCTTGGCCGCCGTGCGGCTGTCGGGCGCGGTCCTGGCCCGGTGGGGCGTGCACGTGCCGGTCACCGCGTTCCTGACCGACGACCTCAGCCTGGCCGGTCTGCGCGAACTGCTGGAGCACAGCCCAGCCGGTCCACTGGCGACGCCGACCGCCGACACCGACACCGATGAGATCGACCCCGAGCAGCGCCGTCTGTGGTTGCAGCACCAGCTGTTCCCGGGTGTCCCGGCGTACAACGTGATCGGGATGCTGGGCCTCGGCGGGCGGCTGGATCCGCTCCGGCTGCAGGCCGCGTGGGACGACGTCGTCGCCGCGCACGAGGCGCTGCGGACGACGATCGCCGACGTGGACGGGCGGCTGCGGCGTACCGTCCACCCCGGCGGCTCTTCGGTGATCACGGTGTCCGATGGGAATCGGGACGAGTTCGTCGCGAACCTGTCCGACACGCCGTTCTGGCCGGACACCCTGCCGCTGGCGGTACTCGGCCTGCATCAGGGCGACGACGGGGACACGTTGGTACTGGTGCTCGACCATCTCGTGGCCGATCAGCAGACGCTCGACATCCTGCAGGCCGACCTCGTCGCGGCGTACCAGGACCCGGGGTCGATCGCCGCGCGGCCGAGCCGCGGCACACCGATCCGGCCCGAGCTCGCCGAACGCGATCGGGCGTACTGGCGCGAACACCTCGCGGACGCTCCAACCACTCTGGACCTTCCGTTCACCGCGCCCCGGCCCGAGCGCCCGACCTTCCGGGGCGCGCAGGTGGACGCCGATCTCGGCCCGGCGTTCACCGCCTGGCTCAGCCGCCACGCGCCCACCCCGGCGGCCGTCGTGCTCGCGGCGTACGCCCGCGTGCTCGCGGACTGGGCCGGCGTCGAAGAGCTGTGCGTCGGCGTACCCGCCTCGGGCCGGCTCACGCCGGAGTCGCAGCGCGCTGCCGGATTCTTCATGCGGACACTGCCGCTGCGGTTGCGCGTACCGGCGGACGCGGAGGCGCAGTCGCTCATCGCGCCGGTCGCGGGCGCGCTGCATCGCGGCATCGAGCACGGATCGGTGCCGTTCGACGAGATCGTGACGCTCGCCGGTGCGCCCCGCGACCCGTCGCGCAATCCGCTGTTCCAGGTGTGGTTCAACGACCTCACCCACGGCAGCCCGCCGTCGCATCTCGATGGTCACGCACTGACGGAGATGACCCCAGAGGTCCACTGGGCACTGTTCGACGTCAACCTCTATCTGCTGCGCCAGCCGCGTGGCTTCCGACTCCGGCTCGTTTACGCGACCGATCTCTGGGACGGCCGGACGGCGGCCGAATTCCTGAGCCAGTGCCGTTCCACGTTGGAGTCCCTGGGCGCGCCGCCCGAGTCAGCATCACCGCCCATTGTGGAGTCCATCGCCGGGTCGCCGCGCGATCTCGTGGACGCCGTGCTCGCTCAGCCCGCTGACCGACCGGCCTTGGTCACTGCGCTGGGCGTACAAACATATGGCGAACTGGCCGATCACCTGCGGCAAGCCGCGGATCTCGCCGCGCGCGAGGCTGCGGGTCTGGTCACGGTCGCGGCCACCCGCGACCCGTCCTTGGCCGCGGCGATCCTGGGCTGTTGGCACGCGGGCCGTGCACCGCTCATTGTGGACCACGCCCTGCCCGAACAGTGGCGACCCGCGGGTCCCACGCCCACCGGCGGCGCCGGGCACGCGCTGCTCACAAGCGGCACGAGCGGGCGCGCGGCCGTGGTCCTCCTACCGCCCGAGGCCCTGCCGGTCTCCTTCCACTGGTACGCCGAAAGCCTCAGCCTGAGCCCGTCGGACGTGTTCTGTTTCACCGCCCCAGCGGCGCACGATCCGATGTTCCGCGACCTGGTGCTGCCGTTGTGGCTCGGCGCGACCGTGCACGTGCCGTCGCCAGAGGTCGCCGGGCAGCCGCCGCTGCTGGCCGCGTTCCTGCGTGACGCCGGGGCCACGATCGTCCATATGACACCGTCGCAGATTCGGCTGCTGGCGCTGACCGAGGTGGCGCTGCCCCGGGTGCGGCACGTGGTCCTGCACGGCGAGGGTTCCCGCCCGGCCGACGTCCACGCGGCGAATCGGCTCGCCCCGACCGCGACCGTCTACGACCTGTACGGGGCGACGGAGACGCCGCAGGCCGCGCACCTGGCCCGCTGGGACGGGGATCGACGGATCGCACTGCCGATCCCCCACCGCCGCACCGAGGTGATCGTGCGGGACGCGCCCGCCCCGCCGGGTGCGGTCGGCGAAATCGTCGTCGGCGGGCAGGGCCTGGCGATCGGCTACGCCGGCGACCTGGACCGTCGCCCGCCCACGAATCCATATCGCACCGGTGACCGTGGACGGTACACACTCGATGGCGACCTGACGATCCTCGGCCGCGCCGATCGGCAGATCTCCTGGCAGGGCTATCGAATCGAACTCGACGGCGTGGAGCGGGCGTTCGCGCGGGTCCCCGGGGTCACCGCCGTCGCCGTGGACCTGCGGGCCAACGCCCTGATCGCCTGGTACGCCGGCAGTCCCGACCCGGCCGGCCTGCGCGACGCCGTCCGCACCCACCTGCCCGTCTGGGCGACCCCGGCCATCCTGATGAAGCTGAAGGAGCTGCCCGTGACCGCCAACGGCAAGCTGGACCGGGCGGCGCTGCCCGACCCGGCGCCCATCCACATCCCCACCCAGCGAACGGCGTCCGACCTCGCGACCCGCATCGCCGTACGCGCCACCGGCCTGCTCGCCGAGCACCTGCCCGGCTCGGTCATCGGCCCGCGTACGCGATTCTTCGAAGCCGGGATGACCTCGCTGGACCTCGTTCGGCTGCACCAGGTACTGGTCGCCGAGGAGGGCCTGGAGGTCGACGTCGTGGACCTCTTCGACCGGCCGAGCCCACAGGATCTCGCCGACCACCTCACGGCGTCGGCCACCCCCTCGGCCCGCCGCGTACGCCGCCCCCGCCGCTGACTGCCGGCCGCTCGCGGTCAGGCCGTTGTGCGCTCAGCCCAGCCGTTGTGCCCGCAGCCCAGCCGTTGTGCCCTCGGTCGGGAAGCCGATGTCGGGCCGGTCGGGCTGCTTTCTTTGCGGTCTCGGCCGTGGGCCGGTGTGCTGTCGCCGGGCGCGCTCTGCCAGACTGGCTCGGTGCCGCTGTCGCCTGATCTGCAGCTGAACAAGGCGCTGCGCCTGCTCGACGCGGGCGACTCGCTGGGCGGTGAACAGACGCTGCGCGCGGCCGCCGCCGCAGGCGACCCCGCCACGGCGGTCACCGCCTGGTGCGCCCTCGGCGAGCTACTCCTCCGGCAAGGTCGGCACGGCGACGCGGCTATCGCGTTGGCGGCTTGTCTGGCCGTCCCCGTGCCGCCCGAGCTGGACGACATGTGCGGATCCGACCGCGCCCGGGCGGAAGCGTTGCAGGCCTCGGTGGCGCCGCTGATCGTCGTGGAGGCCGAGGTCGGCGTACCCCCGGAGCAGCTCTGGGACGTCCTCCGGGATGTCGGCGCGGTGCACCGCCGGCTGCTGCCGGGCCGGGTCGCCGATACGCGGATCGACGACGGGCAGCGGTTCCTGACGTTCCCCGACGGCCACGTGATCCGCGAGGTCATCCGGGCGATCGACGACGACGCCCGGCGCTTGGCGTACGCCGTCGTCGAAGGCGCGCGACCGCCACTGGCCCACCATGAGGCGGAGTTCCAGGTGCACACGACGAACGACGGGCGCAGCCGTCTGGTGTGGACCGCCCGAGTGCTGCCCGTCGAGCGCGCCGCCGAGGTGCGTACGCGGATGGCGTACGGGATCGCTGAAATGTGCCGGACCGTCGAATCCCCGGATGTCGTACCCGGCGCATAGCGTTGCGTCCATGCCGATCGACTACTCGACTCCCGGCGTCATCACCGCGCTCACGCCGGACCAGCGGCAGTTGGCCGCCGAACTGCCCGCCGACCCGGTCGCGATCTGCCGGGCCGTGGCCGGGCTCATCGTCCACCCCGCGCAGACCGGCTCGCTGGGGCTGCCCGAGCCGAGGATGGGCGCCCAGGCGATCCGGCCGGTCACCCGCATCCTCGACGAGTTACTCGCGATCGACCCCGCGCCGCTGACCAAGGTGCGTGAGCCTCGGCAGCGCGTGGTCGGCACCTGCCGTCATTTCGCGACCGTCTCGGTGGCGCTTTTGCAGGCCCACGGCGTTCCGGCGCGGGCCCGGTGCGGTTTCGCGTCCTACTTCCGGCCGGACCGGCACGTGGACCATTGGGTCGTCGAACACTGGGTCGCGGGGCACGCCGCAGCCGGGGAATCCAGCGACGGAGAGTCCAGCGACGGGGAATCCAGCGACGGCCGATGGGTCCGGATCGACCCGGAGATCCTCGACGGCACGAACGTGTCCCACCCCGACGACCTCGCCCCGGGCGAGTTCCTGACCGGCGGGGAGGCCTGGCGGCTCGTCCGGTCGGGCGACGCCGACCCGGCGACGTTCGGCGTCAACGGCACCGACCACGCCTGGGGCCCGGCCGAGATCCGGGGCAACGCCATCCGGGACCTTGCCGCGTTGGTCCAGGTCGAGACGCTGCCGTGGGACGAGTGGGGCCGCATGGAGGCGTCCTACCGGGGCGAGACCGGCCTCGACTACGACCATCTCATCGATCTCGTCGCGCAGGTGTGCGCCGAGGACGACGCCGAGCGGATCCGCGTCCTCTACAACTCGGAGGATCTTGCCGTCCCCGCCGAACTGAAGAACTGACCGGCAGCAGGCCCCGGCAGACAGCGAGTTTGGCTGGACCTCCAACAAAGTCTATGCTGGCGACCGTGTCGGAATTGATCTTCACACGTCCCGCCGCCGTCTGGGAAGAGGCGACGCCGGTGGGCAACGGCCGCCTGGGCGCGATGGTGCATGGTGGCTTCCCCGTCGAGCGGATCAGCCTCAACGAGGACACCTTCTGGTCCGGCCCTGGCGACACCACCGTGCCCGAGGTGCCTGCGGGCCTGCTGGACGAGGTACGCCGTCTCGTCCAAGCCGGCGAGCACGTCGCGGCGGGCGACCTCCTCCGGCGTGCGCAGGGCGCCGACGCCGAGGCGTACCAGCCGGTTGGAGATCTGGAGATCACCCACGTCGAATCCGACAGCGACGGGACTTACCGGCGGAGCCTCGACCTGCGCGACGGCGTTGCGATCGTCGAGCGCGGAGGGTTCCGGCAGGAGGTGCTCGCCAGCGCCGATCACCAGGTCGTCGCGATCCACCTGAGTGGCGTGCCGGATGGCTGGGTGAACGCCGACCTGCGGTGGACCACGCCGCAGCAGCGCGCGGACATCCGGCCAGACGCCGACGGCCTTGCTTTGACCGTGTCCGCGCCCCGGCACGTCATCCCGTGGCCGCGCCGGGACGGCGAGGTCGCCGCGGACGACGATTCGATGCGGGCGTTCGCCGTCTTCGACGTGGTGGCCGACGGTGGCCGCATCGAAACCACTGTGGATACCGTACGCATTCGCGGAGCGAGCGCGGCGACCGTCTACGTCGCGATCCGCACCAGCTTCGACGGCTGGGACCGTCCGCCGGTGCGGGCCGGTTTCGAGGAGCAAACCCGGATGGACGTCGACCGGGCGCGCGCGGCGGGCTGGGCCGCGATAAGGGCAGCGCACGTCGCCGAGCACCGGGCGCTGATGGACCGGGTCACGCTGACCGTCGACACCGCCGAGGACCGGTCCGGCCGGCCGACCGACGAGCGGCTGGTACGCCGGGCCGCCGGGGAGCCGGACGAGCAGCTGCCGGTGCTCGCCTTCGAGTTCGGCCGCTACCTGCTGGCCGCCTCCTCCCGCCCCGGTACGCAAGCCGCCAACCTGCAGGGCGTCTGGAACCCGCACGTGGTGCCGCCGTGGAACTGCGAGTACACGGTGAACATCAACGCCGAGATGAACTACTGGCCGGCGGAGACGACGGCGTTGGCCGAATGCCATGAGCCGCTGCTGCGGATGATCGGCGAGCTGGCCCAGGCCGGCCGGGCGACCGCCCGCGGTCTCTACGGCGCTCGCGGCTGGACCTGTCACCACAACACCGACCTGTGGCGCATCACTGTGCCGGTCGGGATGGGCCAGGGCGACCCGATGTGGGCGCAGTGGCCGATGGCCGGGGCGTGGCTGGCCACGCATCTGGCCGAGCACTGGCGATTCGGCCGCGACCTGGACTTCCTGCGGCGGGCGTTGCCGATCGCCGCCGACGCCGCCCGCTTCGTGCTCGACCTGCTCGTCGAGAACGCCGACGGCCACCTGATCACCTCGCCGTCGACCAGCCCGGAGAACCAGTTCGCGACGCCCGCCGGTCCGGCCAGCGTCGAGGACGGCACGGCGATGGACCTGGTGCTGGCGCGAGAACTGTTCGAGTTCCTGATCGAGGCCGAAGCCGCGCTGGGTACGGTCGAACCCGACGACCACGCCGCGATCGAGGAGGCCAGGCAGGCACTGCCCCGCCTCGCCCCGCTGCGAATCGGCGGCCAGGGCCAGATCCTGGAATGGTCGGCCGAGCGTACCGAGGTCGAGCCGCATCACCGGCACGTGTCGCACCTCGTCGGCTTCTACCCCGGGCGCACGTCCACTGGGGACGCCGCATTCGAGGCAGCAGCACGGCGGTCGTTGGAACTGCGGCGCGACGCCGGAACGGGCTGGTCCATCGCGTGGAAGATCGGACTCTGGGCCCGGCTTCGCGACGGCGACGCCGCTCATCGGCTGATCGGCGAATACCTCACCCCGGTCCGGTCCGACGCGCAGTTCCAGGGCGGCGGGGTCTACCCGGCGTTGCTCTGCGCCCATCCCCCGTTCCAGATCGACGGCAACTTCGGCGTCACCGCGGCCGTCGCCGAGCTGCTGGTGCAGAGCCATGGGCTGGCGGACGGCGTACCGGTGATCGAGTTGCTGCCCGCGTTGCCGTCGGCATGGCCAGCGGGCCGTGTCACCGGGCTGCGGGCCCGGGGCGCGATCACGATCGAGGAGCTGACCTGGGCAAACGGTACGCTGACCAGCGCCCGCCTGACTGCCACCGCGCCGACCACCGTGGACGTGGTCGCAAGTGGACGCCGGGAACGGATCACCCTCGCAGCAGGAGACCACCACACGGTACGCTGATGATCATGCGTTACCGCCTGTTCGGCAACACCGGCCTCCGTGTCTCGGAAGTCTTCCTCGGCGCGATGACCTTTGGCGAGCAGGGCGGCGTCGGCGCACCGCTGGACGAGTGCCGCCGGATCCTCGACCAGTACGCCGAGGCCGGCGGCAACGTCGTCGACACGGCGGTCAACTATCGCGGCGGCGCGAGCGAGGAGTTCCTGGGCGAGCTGCTCGACGGCCGGCGGGACGACTTCGTGCTGGCGACCAAGTACACCGTCTCGCGCAACAGCGCCGATCCGAACGCGGCCGGCAACCACCGCAAGAACCTGGTCCGGTCCCTGGAGACCAGCCTGCGGCGGCTGCGCACCGATTACGTCGACGTCTACTGGGTGCACCTCTGGGATCGTCATACGCCGGTCGAGGAGACCATGCGGGCGCTCGACGACGTCATCCGCGCCGGAAAGGTGCTCTACATCGGCATCTCCGACGCGCCGGCCTGGGTCGTCGCCCGCGCCAACGTGCTGGCCCAGTGGCGAGGCTGGACGCCGTTCGCCGGCTTGCAAGTCCCCTACAGCCTGCTCAACCGCGACATCGAACGCGAACTGCTGCCGATGGCCGAGGCCACCGGAATGACCGTCGCCGCGTGGAGCCCGCTCGCAGGCGGCATCCTGTCCGGCAAGTACACGACCGGGACCGCCGCCGACTCCAGCCGCCTCAACGCGGCCAACCTGTCCGAGCGCGACCACACCGTCGCCCGCGCGGTCCAGCAGGCCGCCGACGACCTCGGCGCCACCCCGTCACAGGTCGCGCTGGCCTGGGTCCGCGCCCGCTCCCAGGCGGTGCACCCCATCATCGGCGCGCGGTCCGTCACCCAGCTCGCCGATAATCTCGGCGCGCTCGACCTCACTCTCCCAGACGAAGTTGTACGCCGTCTGACCGAAGCCGCCGACTTCTCCGTAGGCTTCCCGACCGAGTTCATCGCCCAGACCAGCGACTGGGTCTTCGGCGAAGCCGGCCGCCGAGTCGACGGCCGCTGACCCGACCACGCGCATCTACGGCAGCGCGCCCGCCCTATCGATCCGGCCGATCGAAGTACCGCGCGATCCGATAGGCGATCCTCGTCAGGATCAATCCCAGCATCTGCCCCGATCCCAGCCACACCGCGGTATCGACGTCCAGCAGGTCCTTGGCCACGAACGCTCCTAGTACCGCGGCGATAGCCGCAGCGGTCAGGGCCGCCACGACGAGCCAATGAGTCCAGCTCGTGCTGCCCTCATAGGCCAACACAGATCGAAAGGCCCGCAGCCGGTCACCGATTACGGACATTGAGCCTTCCTCGCAATATGTTGATCACGGTCTGTGACCATCCCGGATGTCCTATCACGACACACCGACGTGGTGGGCTGCAAACAGATACGAGTGAGGCTCCCGTATGAAGTAGGTCTCCGCCCAGAGATCAACTTCATACGGAGCTTCACGTGAGTGCCGGCGACGGACCTGTCAGGACGGAACCTGAGCAAGCCTGAGCACGTATTCGAAGCCCCGTTTCCGCGCGGGCGAGTCCACCATTGGCAGGATCAGCGCTGGTATGCCGGCGGAAACCGATCCGCCGTCGCCGGCGGGATGATCACCGACCATCAGGGTCTGGCCCGGTGCGGCATGGAGAGCTTCGAGGGCGGCGCCCCAGATCCGAGGGTCCGGTTTGACGAAGCCGACCTCGTAGGACAGTACGAACGCATCGACATAGCCGTCGAGTCCGTGCCGCGCAAAGCATTTGCGGATGTCCCAGCCGACGTTGCTGACGACGCCGATGCGAACACCGCTATCACGCAATGCGGACAGGGTGGCGACGGTGTCGGCGTACGGCTCGATCGCTTCGGCGTGTGTTTCGTGCAAGACCGATGCGAGCGCCTGGTCCACCCCAGGAATCTGTTCCAGCACGGCGAGGATCGCCCGATCCCAGACTCGCGGATCCAGATCTCGGGCGATGTGGGCTGGATCCGTGGCCGTCTCCCGCAAAAGTTCCGCGAAGTCGCCAGCAATACGGTGCGCCTCGCCGGCCGCCAATGTCCGGTCGATCGATGCCGCCGCGTTGCCCACCCAGCGCTCCGAGTCGCTGGCGAACAGAGTCCAGGCGAAGTCGAACAGTACTGTCGTCACGGGCTTGGCGGTCATCGCATCACCCTAGATCGACACGGCGAGTTCTGTAGGCCGCGACGCAGTGAGCTATTCGAAGCAAACGCCTCGGAGACGGTTCGTGATCATGTGGTTCGTCCGTGTTCGATGTGCAGGAGCACGAGCGCCGCGCAGGTGATGTCGCCGATGTCCCACGCGTTGACGCTGACGTTGCGCAGCGCCTTGAAGGTCATCTTGAGTAGGGAGTTTCCGCGTTCACCCGGTCCGCGTTTGCGGCTGTGGTCACGGTTGTGAGCCTTCTGATCCTCGGTGAGCTGTCTCCGATTCCCTGAACATGCGCCCGCCGTAGGCGCGAAACGGCCTTTGGGCGCACACCATCGGCTCATGATCTTGCGATTCGGCCGGAAGTCGCAGCCATGGGCGCACAACAAGCGTGTCCGTCCGCGTCGTCCGCGTCGTCGTCATGACCGTGCGCCGTCGCGAGGGTGTTGAGCCATGCTGCGGCTCAGCAGCGTCGGTGGAGGGTGTTGCGGACTGGTCTTCGTTGTGGGTCGACGAA
>NZ_JBFBAZ010000093.1:0-31873 GCF_040682475.1 Hamadaea sp. NPDC051192 | reverse complement strand
GCCCCGCAAAGCCCTCGGCTTCTACACCCCCGCCGAAACCCTCGCCCGTAAGCTCCACGAAGGCAGTGTTGCGACCACCCCTTGAGCCCAAGGCCGCCGGAAGCACGCGTAACCGTGATCCGCAGCTAACACGAGCGGTCAGCGATCGGCTGCCGGCCAGAGGTACCTGCGCCGGCAGGGCAACACTGCATCCGGGAGATCGCGGTCAGCGATCGACAGGCGTGAAGTCCCAGCTGTGCGCCGACCGGGCCACGAGGTCGCGCGGCGGGTCGGGCAGCGGCGTGGGCTCGCCCCGCCACCGGGACATGACGACGATCCGGCCGTCGGCCGAGGAGAAGATCTCGGTCGACACGTGCAACGGCTGGATCTCCAGGCCGGGTACGGCGATGTCGCACACCCAGCTGAGCAGTTCCGGGAAGTGGTGGGGGTACGCCCGGATCTCCCACATGCGCACGATCACGCCTGGCAACGTAGCAGTCATGCGACCACCAACGTGAGCGGCATTGCGGAATCGGCCGGAAGGTCGAGGCGGCTGGGCGCGATTCCCGAGGCCACGAGGTGTGAGCCGAGGGCGGCGACCATCGCGCCGTTGTCGGTGCACAACTTCGGCCGCGGTACGCGTACCGAGATCCCGTATTTGGCGGCCCGTTCTTCGGCGAGCACCCGGAGCCGCGAGTTGGCGGCGACGCCACCTCCGATGACCAGCGTCTCGATGCCGTTGGCCCGGCAGGCGTCGATCGCCTTGTTCGTCAGCACGTCGCAGACGGCCTCCTGGAACGAGGCCGCGACGTCGGCGACCGGCACCGGCTCGCCGGACTTCTCCCGGGCTTCGACCCAGCGGGCGACCGCCGTCTTGAGTCCGGAGAACGAGAAGTCGAAGCGGTGCGTCGCCAGGTCCTTCGCCGCCGTCAGGCCGCGCGGGAAGGTGATCGACACGCCGTCGCCGTCGCGGGCGGCCTTGTCGATCCACGGTCCACCGGGGAACGGGAGCCCGAGCAGGCGGGCCACCTTGTCGAAGGCCTCACCGGCGGCGTCGTCGATGGTGGCGCCCAACGGGGTGACCCCGCGCGCGAGGTCGTTGACCATCAGCAGCGACGAGTGGCCGCCGGAGACGAGCAGGGCGATGGCGGGCTCCGGCAGCGGCCCGTGTTCCAGGGTGTCCACGGCGACGTGGGCGGCGAGGTGGTTCACGCCGTAGATCGGCTTCTCGGCGGCGAGCGCGTACCCCTTCGCGGCGGCGACGCCGACCAGGAGTGCTCCGGCCAGACCCGGCCCGGCGGTCACCGCGATCGCGTCGACGTCGGCCAGGGTCACCCCGGCCTGGTCCAGCGCCCGTTCCATGGTGGGGATCATCGCCTCCAGGTGGGCGCGGCTGGCCACCTCGGGCACCACCCCGCCGAACCGGGCGTGCTCGTCCACACTGGACGCCAGCGCCTCGCCGAGCAGCGTATGCCCCCGGACGATGCCGACGCCGGTCTCGTCGCAGCTCGTCTCGATGCCCAGGACCAGCGGCTCTGACTTCACGGGGACCCCTCCACGGCTGTCACGGTTCGATCCGGCGCATGACCCACGCGTCGGTGTTGCTCGGCTGGTAGTACCCCTTGCGGACACCCACCGTCTCGAAACCGAAGTCGGTGTAGAGCGCCTGCGCGGGCTTGTTGTCGGCGGCGACCTCCAGCAAGGTCTGCTCCACCCCGGCCCGGCTCGCCACGTCGAGCAGTGCGGCGACCAGGGCCCGGCCGATCCCGCGGCGCTGGGCGTCGCGGCGGACGGCGACGTTGTTGATCCAGGCCTCGTCCGGCGGGCTCAACGCCAGCCCGGCATAGCCCAGGACCGCGCCGCCCTCGGTGGCGGCCAGGTAGAGGTGGCCGTTGGCGAGTTCGTTCCAGAACATGCCGGCCGTCCACGCCTCGGCTCCGAAGAGGTCTGCCTCGATCGGCAGCAGGTCGGCGATCTGCCACCACCGCAGCCGCCCCAACGCGAAAGTCATGCGATCACCGCCCTGCGGCCGGCGCTCGCGTGACCAAGACTGTGCCAGCCGATGCCCGACCTACGGCCGGTCATGACACCCTCTTGGGGGCTCCCGGCTCGACCGCGTCCGGACGGCGCAGGTAGAGCGGGGTCAGCCGCTCGGACGGGGCGTTCTCCCGGACGCGCGCGGCGGCGAGCCGGGCCAGCCACTCGGCCGAGGGATGGTCCGGCGCCTCCGGGCTGACGGCGAGGCCGAGCTGATCGGCGTACTTCCGGGCGCCTTCGCCGACGGCGTGGTCGGCGACCGTCTGGGCGACGTCGGCGGGCTTGGCGACATGGGGACCGTCGACGCGCTCCCCGTCCGAGTACGCCGCCCAGTAGACCTCGCGTCGTCGGGCGTCCGTCGCGACCAGGGCGGTGCCGGAGGTCGTGGCGCCCAGCCCGTCGAGGCTGCACACGGCGTACGTCGGGATGCCGAGCGCCTCGCCGATGGAGGCCGCCGTCATCAGACCGACGCGCAGCCCGGTGAACGGGCCGGGCCCGACGCCGGCCACGATCGCGGTCAACTCCCGGGGCTTGACCCCGGACTCGGCGAGGGCGGCGTCGATCTGCGGGGCCAGGAGTTCGCCGTGCTTCTTGCCGTCGACTGTCACCCGTTCGGCTCGAATGATGACGTCCGTGGGCGTGACTTCGGCCACCGCGGCCGTGATGGCGGGGGTGGCGGTGTCGACAACGAGGACAAGCACGACGAACAGCCTATCCGGGCACCCAGTCCGAGGCGAAAACCGGTTGCCGCGCGGCGGGCCGATCTCGTAATGTCCGCGCTGTGCGCCGCCCCTTACGCAAACCCCTCCCCGAACCTGAACCCGGCCGTCCCGACAGCCGGTCACCGGCGCACTACCTGTTCTGGCTCTGGCGCAAGCAGTGGCCGACGATGGCCGTCGGGATGTCGCTCGGCATCATCTGGATGGTCGCGATGGCCCTCGGCCCGGCCGCCATCGGCCGCGCCATCGACGCCCCGGACTTCGCCGGCCTACTGCGGTGGGCCGGCGTTTTCGTGCTGCTCAGCGCCATCACCGCGTGGGCGAACATCATGCGGCACCGGTTCGCGGTCTACAACTGGCTGCGGGCGGCGTACCGGACGATCCAGCTGACCGTCGACTCGGCCAACCGCCTCGGCGCCACGCTGCCCAAGCGCATCGCCACCGGTGAGGTCGTCAGCATCGGCAACTCGGACGTCAGCCACATCGGCGGCGCGCTCGACATCATGCTGCGGGGCTCGGGCGCGGTCGTCGCGATCGTGGTCGTCTCGATCATCCTGCTGACGACGTCGTTCCAGCTCGGGCTGGTCGTGCTGATCGGCGTACCGCTGATGATGTCGGCGGTCGCGCTGCTGATCCGGCCGCTGCACACTCGGCAGGCGGCGTACCGGGAGCAGCAGGGCAAGCTGATCAGCCGGGCCGGGGACATCGTCGCGGGCCTGCGGGTGCTGCGGGGCGTCGGCGGCGAGTCCGTGTTCGCCGCCGGCTATCGGGACCAGTCGCAGAAGCTGCGGACCGAGGGCGTCCGCGTGGGCAAGGTCGACGCGCTACTCGAAGCCGCCCAGGTGCTGCTGCCCGGTCTGTTCGTCGCGCTGGTCACCTGGCTCGGCGCCCGGTTCGCGCTCGCCGGCGACATCCAGGTGGGCCAGCTGTTCAGCTTCTACGGGTACGCCGCGTTCCTGCTGGTGCCGCTGCGGACGATCGTCGAACTGGTCGACAAGGTCACCCGGGGTCTCGTGGCCGCCCGGCGCATGGTCTACCTCCTGCAGATGCAGCCGGAGATCGAGGAGCCCGGGGCGCTCGACCGGGCCATGCCGCCGACGAGCGCCGTCGACCTCCACGATCCGGAATCGGGCGTCACGATCGAGGCCGGCCGGTTCACCGCGATCGCCAGCGCCAAACCCGAGGACGCCGCCGTCGTCATGGATCGCCTCGGCCGCTACGCCGACAGCTCGGTCACTGCTGACGGCGTACCACTGGAGGACATGGCCAAGCGCGCGATCCGTGAGGTCATCCTCGTGGGTGACAACGACGCGCGGTTGTTCAGCGGTGAGTTGCGCGCGGAACTGGACCCGAAGGCCGGCGGCCCGCGGGCGGCTACTGACGACGAGATTCGCGCGGCGCTGACGGCGGCGAGCGCGACGGACATCGTCGACGCGCTGCCCACGGGCCTGGACAGTTTCGTGGCCGAGCGCGGCCGGGAGTTCTCCGGCGGTCAGCAGCAGCGGCTGCGGCTGGCCCGCGCGCTGCTCGCCGACCCGCCGATGCTGCTGCTGGTGGAGCCGACCAGCGCGGTCGACGCGCACACCGAGGCGCGCGTCGCCGCCCGGATCGGGCCCTATCGCGCCGAGCGTGGCCTGCGCTCGACGGTGGTCGCGAGCACCAGCCCGCTGGTCCTCGACCGCGCCGACAAGGTGATCTACCTCGAGGACGGCAAGCTCGTCGCCGAGGGCACGCATCGTGAGCTGCTGCGGACCGAACCGCGCTATCGGGCCGTCGTGACCCGGGGAGAGGACGCCTGATGAGCCGGGAGATCCTGCCGATAGCCACCGGGCCGGTCGTCCGGGCCTACGCGCTGCGCCTGTTGCGCGAGCACCGGTCGGCGTTGGGGCTGGTCGTGCTCCTGCACGCGCTGGCCGCCGTCGCCGGGTTGTTCGCGCCCGCGCTGCTCGGCTCACTCATCGACACCGTCGCCGAGCACGGCACGCGGGGGCGGGTCGATCTGCTGGCCCTGGCCATCGTGCTGGCGGTGCTGGCGAACGCGGTGTTCATCCGGTTCGCCGTCTACGCCGCGGCCCGCTTCGGCGAACGCATGCTCGCCGACATCCGCGAGGAGTTCGTCGACGGGGTGCTCGGCGTACCGCTGTCGACTGTGGAGCGTGCCGGCACCGGCGACCTGATGACCCGGGCCTCCCGGGACGTCGGCTCGCTCAACCACAGCGTGCGCCGGGGCGTGCCGGAACTCTTCGTCGCCGTGGTGACCGCCATCCTGTCCGCTGGGGCGCTCGTCCTCAACAACTGGAAACTCGCGCTGCCGTGCCTGCTCGGCGCGCCGATCCTGATCGTCATCGCGCGCTGGTACCTCGGCCGGGCCACACCGGGCTATCTGCGCGAGAACGCGGCCTACGCGGACGTCACCGACTCCCTCGCGGAGACGGTCGAGGGCGCGCGGACCAGCGAGGCCTTCGGCTTCGGGGGGCGGCGGCGGGCCGACATCGACGCCAAGATCTCCCAGTCGTACGCCGCTGAGCGGTTCACGCTGCGGTTGCGGACGATCCTGTTCCCGACGATCGACGCGGGCTTCTACATCTCGATCACGGCCACCCTGGTCCTCGGCGGCGCGTTCTACTTCCAGGGCTGGGTGTCCATCGGCGAACTCGCCGCCGCCGTGGCGTACGTGCAGCTGATGGTCCGGCCGATCGAGCACGCGCTCGAATGGCTGGACGAGATCCAGGTCGGCGGGGCGGCCCTGGCCCGCCTCGTCGGCGTCAGCCTCGCCGCCGGTGAGCCGTCCTCCACCGCGACGCAGCCCGTGGGCTCCGACCTGGTGGCGACCGGTGTCACCTACTCCTACGTGGAGGGTCGCCCGGTGCTGCACGGCATCGACCTGACCCTGCGGCCGGGGGAGCGGTTGGCGATGGTCGGCCCGTCCGGCGCCGGGAAGTCGACGCTGGGTCGCCTGCTGGCCGGCATCCATCCGCCCACCGCGGGCTCGGTCACCGTCGGCGGGGCGCCGCTGGCCGACCTGCCGCTGCCGGTACGCCGAGGCGAGGTCGCCCTGGTCACCCAGGAGCACCACGTCTTCCTCGGTACGCTCCGCGACAACCTGTTGCTGGCGCGTCCGTCGGCGACCGACCCGGAGCTGTGGCGAGCCCTGTCCGCCGTGGACCTCGCCGACTGGGTCGCCGAGCTGCCGGACGGACTGGAGACCGAGGTCGGGCAGGGCGCCTTCACGGTGCCCCCGGCCCAGGCCCAGCAACTGGCGCTGGCCCGGCTGGTGCTGGCCGACCCGCACACCCTCGTCCTCGACGAGGCGACGTCGCTGATCGATCCGCGAGCGGCCCGGCACCTGGAACGGTCGCTGGCCGCTGTGCTCGACGGGCGGACCGTCGTGGCCATCGCGCACCGGCTGTTCTCCGCGCACGACGCCGACCGGGTGGCCGTGGTGGAGGACGGGCGGATCGCCGAACTCGGGTCGCACGACGAACTCGTGGCCGCCGACGGCTCGTACGCCGCCCTCTGGCGCTCCTGGCAAGCCTAGTTTTCGCGCCCCTTCGGTGCCCCTCTTGGCGCTGGATCAGGGATCTGGGTCGAATCTTGCTCCAAGATTCGACCCGGATCCCTGATCTGCTTGTTTCGCCTCTGCTTGTGCGCCCGACTCTGCCGCGAGACTGATTGCAAAGAAGCGCTTGCAAAGATCTCTTTGCAGAACTATCTTTGCAGTATGACCGAGGAGAGCCGGATCCACCTGAGCGCCCACACCCTCAAGGGCATCGCGCACCCGATCCGCGTACGCCTGCTGGGGCTGCTCCGCAGCGAGGGGCCGTCGACCGCCACGAAGCTGGCCGAGCGCATCGGGCAGTCGAGCGGGGTGACCAGCTACCACCTGCGGCAGCTCGCGCAGTACGGCTTCGTCGAGGAGGACGCCTCCCTCGGCACCGGTCGCGAGCGCTGGTGGCGGTCGAGCCACCGGTCGACCACCCTCGAAACGCCGGCCGCCCGGGAGGCGCCGCTCGAGACCGAGATCTACATGCGCGCCATCGCCGCCGCCAGCGCGGAGCGCGTCGACCGCTGGCTCGGCGAGTCGGTCGCCCTCCCGCCCGAGTGGGACGACGCGATGGGACTCAACGACTACGCCCTGCTGCTGACGTCGGACGAGGCGACCGAGCTCACCAAGAGGCTGCTCGACATCCTGAAGGACTACCGCCCGTACTACGAGCAGCCCGTTCCCGAGGGCGCCGAGCGCGTCGAGGTCCAGCTCAACATCATGCCCCTCCTGGGGCGTACCGCCGCGGATTCCGCCGACTCCAGCCCGGCCACCCCCACTGAGGAGAACTGACGATGAACCGTCGCGCACCCCTCGCCGGCCTGCTGCTCGCCAGCACCCTGTCGTTGCTCGGCAGCCGGATGTCCATGATCGCGCTGCCCTGGCTCGTGCTCGTCACCACCGGCAGTGCCGCCAAGACCGGCCTCGTCGGCGCGGCCGAACTGGTTCCCTACGTGCTGGCCTGCGCACTAGGCGGGCCGGTCATCGACAAGGTCGGCGGCCGCCGGATCTCCATCGTCGCCGACCTGCTCAGCGTGGTGGTGATCGGGGCGATTCCGCTGCTCCACCAGTCCGGCGGGCTCGGCCTGCCCCTCCTGACGCTGCTCGTCGCGGTCGCCGGGCTGCTTCGCGGCTTCGGCGACACCGCCAAGCGGGGTGCGATGTTCCCGCAGGTCGTGGCGAAGTCCGGGGTCGAGATGACCCGGGCGGCCACCCTCGTCGACGGCACCAGCCGGGCCGCCGGGCTGATCGGCGGGATCCTCGCCGGGCCGCTGATCGTCTGGCTCGGCGACGCCGCCGACGTGCTGCTGCTCGACGCGGCGTCGTTCGGGCTGTGCGCGATCCTCGTCGGGCTGCTGGTACGCGTACCGGGGAAGGTAGACCGCGTGACCGAGCCCTATGGGGTGGCCTTGCGGGGCGGGCTGGCGTACCTGCGGGGCGACCGTCTCGTGTTGGGGCTGATCCTCATGCTCTTCGTGACGAACATGCTGGACCAGGGGTTCAGCGCAGTGCTGGTGCCGCTGTGGGCCCGAGACATCTTCGGTACGCCCATCGGCATCGGCCTGGTCGGTGGCTCGTTCGGGCTGGGCGCGGTCCTCGGCAACATCGCGTTCGGCTTCCTGGCTCCGAAGCTGCCCCGCTGGGCGCTGTTCGCCGTGGGCTTCCTGATCGCCGGCGCGCCGCGCTTCTTCTTCCTCGCCTTCGATGCGCCGGGCTGGTCGATCGTGGTCCTCGGCCTGATCAACGGGCTCTCCATCGCCGCGGTGAACCCCATCCTCTCGGCCGTGATGTACGAGCGGGTGCCCGAGCACCTGCAGGCTCGCGTACAGGGGCTGGGGTCGGCGGTCGGGTTCGCCGGGATGCCGCTCGGCGCCCTGCTGGCCGGCTGGCTCGGCGAGTACAGCGCCCAGCTCGCCCTGGTGATCTGCGGGACGGCGTACCTGGTCGCGACGCTCGCCCCGTTCATCGGGAAGTTCTGGCGGGAGATGGATCGGCGGCCCGCCCCAGCTGCCACCGCCTCACCGGAACTCGTCACCGCGTAAGCGGGCTTGTGGATCTAGGCGAGTCACCGCGTAAGCGGGCCTGTCGATCTAGGCGAGAAATGGCTGCCCAGGCCGCCGTTTCTCGCCTAGATCATTTCTTGCTCCGGTGAATGCGCTAAGCGGAGGCGATGGGTGCGACCGTCGCGCCGGTGAGGCGTACGAGGTCGTCGGGCGACAACTGCACCTGCAAGCCCCGCTTGCCGGCGCTGACGTACACGGTGGACCCGGCCAGGGCGGTCGCGTCGATCACGGTCGGCAGCCGTTTGCGCTGGCCGAGCGGGCTGATGCCACCTCGGACATACCCGGTCGTACGCTCAGCGACCGCACGGTCGGCCATCGCGGCCCGCTTGCCGCCGGCGGCCGAGGCGAGCGCCTTGAGGTCTAGTTCGCCGGTGACCGGGACGACGGCCACCGTCAGCCCGCCGTCGACCTCGGTGACCAGCGTCTTGAAGACACGAGCCGGGTCCGCTCCGATGGCGTCGGCGACGAGCGCGCCATAGTTCGGCGCGTCGGGGGACACGTCGTACGGGTGCAACGTGTGCGCGATCTTCTGCTTGGTCAGCAGCGCGGTCGCCGGGGTCCCTTGGCTTGCCACCCCGCGAGTCTAGGGAACAGCGTGGGCGATCACCGCCACCGGCCGCCCGGCGACCTTGGTCAGCAGCAGGCTCGCCTCGGCGTCGCCGGACAGCCGCAGGTCGCGCCGCAGTTGTTCGACGTCGAGGGCGGATCCGCGTTTCAGGATCTCCAGCCGCCCGACGCCCCGGTCGCGTAGCGCCGCGCGCAGTCGCTTGAGCGAGAACGGCAGCACCTCGTCGACGGCGAAGCAGCGCCCGAACGGCGTCGGAAGACAGGCAGAGGTCCACACGTACGCGATGTCCGGGTCGCCGAGGTTTCCGTCGACGGTCCGGGCGAACTCCGCCACGAGGTGGGAGCGCACGACCGCGCCGTCCGGGTCGTAGAGGTACGCGCCGACCGGGCCGACCGGTCCCGCCAACGTGCCCGAACCGGTCAGCTCGTGCACCGACCGATGTTTCAGGACCGACGCCCGTCGCGGTACGCGAGCCAGCGGCCCGAACCAGGCGGCAGCCTCCACGACGTCGCCGTCGACGCTGGTCAGCTCCAGTTCGCAGTCGCCGGGCAGCAGCTCCGCAGGGAAGCCCGGCGCCAGCTTCAGCACGGTGTAGGGGACTTGCGAGGGCAGCTGCGCGACCCAGTCCCAGGGCGGCGAGTAGTCCTCCGGACGGAAAATCCGGCGAGTTCGGCGTACGCCTGTGCCGGATTGCCGGCGAGCCGGGTCGCAGAAGGCCGCACCGGCGTCGTGCAATGGCACATCGCGTACGTCGGCGCAGGTCACGACGGCGTCCAAGCCGAGCGCCGCCAGGTTGTGGGCGGCCAGGTCGGCGGTCACCGGATCGGCGTCGACGGCGTGCACCGCGATTCCCGCTCGCGCCATCGCGATGGCGTCCGAGCCGATTCCGCAGCCGAGATCGGTCACCCGGCGTACGCCCGCCTGAGCGAGCCGCGCGGCGCGCCGGGTGGCGACGATCGGCCGGGTCGCCTGTTCCAGGCCGGCCTGGGTGAAGAGCATGCGACTGGCGTCCGCGCCGAACTTGGCTACTGCTCGGGCCCGGAGGACGGCCTGGGTGAGCGCCGCGCCGGCGACCTCCGCGGCGTACCCGTGGGAACGCAAGGTGCTGATGGCGGCGAGCCGATCCGTGTCGATCAGCTTCTCCGCGTCGGCCAGGGCGGCGATCCCTTCGCGGGAGCGCAGCGCGGCGAGCTGTTCGGAGTCCACTCGGGGGATCGTACTGGCACTCTCCTTGACTGAGTGCTAGCCACGTCATAACCTTCGGTTTAGCACTCTCCTCCTGAGGGTGCTAAGAATGACAAGTGCCACCAGGGCACCAGCCAGCCACGGCGGCCCGGCACCCGCGACGACGGTGCCGCTGCGGAGGGTGGAGAGACAGCGATTACTGATACCCCAGGAGGGTATGCTCGTGACTACCGCGACGAAGGTTGCGATCAGGCCGCTCGAGGACCGCATCCTGGTCCAGGCGAACGAGGCTGAGACGACCACCGCGTCGGGGCTCGTTATCCCCGACACCGCCAAGGAGAAGCCGCAGGAGGGCACCGTCCTCGCCGTCGGCCCCGGCCGCTTCGACGACAAGGGCGCTCGGATCCCGGTCGACGTGCAGGTCGGCGACACCGTCGTCTACTCGAAGTACGGCGGCACCGAGATCAAGTACGCCGGCGAGGAGTACCTGGTGCTCTCCGCCCGCGACGTCCTCGCGGTCATCGAGAAGTGACCCGGCCGATGGCCCGGCGACCCTGCCTAACCAGGGGCGCCGGGCCATCGCGATGAAGGAGTGAGAATGGCGAAGATTCTGAGCTTCTCGGATGACGCCCGGCACCTGCTCGAGCACGGAGTCGACGCGCTCGCCGACGCGGTCAAGGTCACCCTCGGCCCGCGCGGACGCAACGTCGTGCTGGACAAGAAGTTCGGGGCTCCGACGATCACCAATGACGGCGTGACCATCGCCAAGGAGATCGAGCTGACCAACCCGTACGAGAACCTGGGTGCGGCACTGGTCAAGGAGGTCGCGACCAAGACGAACGACGTCGCCGGCGACGGCACGACGACCGCGACCGTCCTCGCCCAGGCCATGGTCCACGAGGGTCTGCGCAACGTCACCGCCGGGACGAACCCGTCGGGCCTCAAGCGGGGCATCGACATCGCGGCCGCGCGGGTGAGCGAGGAACTGCTCGGCAAGGCCGTGCAGGTGAACGACCGCCAGGAGATCGCCCAGGTGGCGACGATCTCGGCGCAGGACGCGACGATCGGCGATCTGATCGCCGAGGCGATGGAGCGGGTGGGCCGTGACGGTGTCATCACCGTCGAGGACGGCTCGACCATGCAGACCGAGCTTGAGGTCACCGAGGGTCTGCAGTTCGACAAGGGCTTCATCTCGCCGCACTTCACCACCGACGCGGAGGCGGGCGAGGCGGTCCTGGAGGACGCCTACCTGCTGATCACCACGCAGAAGATCTCGGCCATCGAGGAACTCCTGCCGGTGCTCGAGAAGGTCGTGCAGGCCAACCGCCCGCTGCTGATCGTGGCCGAGGACGTCGACGGCCAGGCGCTGTCGACGCTCGTGGTCAACGCGATCCGCAAGACCGTCAAGGTCTGCGCGGTCAAGGCTCCGGCGTTCGGCGACCGCCGCAAGGCGATGCTGCAGGACCTGGCGATCCTCACCGGTGGTGAGCTGATCGCGCCCGAGCTGGGCTACAAGCTCGACGCGGTCGGCCTGGAGCAGCTCGGCCAGGCCCGGCGAATCGTCGTGGACAAGGACACGACGACGCTCGTCGACGGCAACGGGTCCGAGGGCGAGGTCAAGGGCCGGGTCGACCAGATCCGGGCCGAGATCGCGGCGTCCGACTCCGACTGGGACCGGGAGAAGCTGCAGGAGCGGCTGGCCAAGCTGGCCGGCGGCGTCGCGGTGATCAAGGTCGGCGCGGCCACCGAGGTCGAGCTGAAGGAGCGCAAGCACCGCATCGAGGACGCCATCTCGGCGACCCGCGCGGCGGTCGAGGAGGGCATCGTGCCCGGTGGCGGCGCCGCGCTGGCGCAGATCGCCACCGTGCTCGACGAGGGCATCGGCCTGACCGGCGACGAGGCCATCGGCGTCTCGATCGTGCGCAAGGCGTTGGACGAGCCGCTGCGCTGGATCGCCCAGAACGCCGGGCACGACGGCTACGTCGTCGTGCAGAAGGTCCGCGAGAGCGGCTGGGGCGAGGGCCTGGACGCGGCGAACGGTTCCTATGTGGACCTCGTCAAGACCGGCATCGTCGACCCGGTGAAGGTGACCCGCAACGCGGTCGTCAACGCCGCCTCCATCGCGGGGCTGCTGCTGACCACCGAGTCGCTCGTGGTCGAGAAGCCCAAGGAGGAGGCCCCGGCCAACGGCCACGGGCACTCGCACGGGCACGGCCACCAGCACGGTCCGGGTTTCTGATCGGTCCGGTCCGAAGGGCGTCGCGGGATTCCGCGGCGCCCTTCGGCGTACCGGTTAAGGCTTTTGTAAGAGACGGGGGTCGGGGGTCGGAGTGAGAATGGGGGCATGACGAAGCTTCGGGCCGCCTTCGCCGGGGTGACGGCCGCCCTCGTCGCGGTCGGCCTGGCCGAACTGGTCGCCGTCTTCACCGGGCCGCGTAGTGCGCCGCTGGTCGCGGTGGACGGCTGGGTGATCGACCATGTCCCCGAGTGGCTCAAACAGTTCGCGATCAGCGTTTTCGGCACCAACGACAAGCTCGCCCTGCTGACCGGCACGGCCGTCGTACTCCTGCTCATCGCGGCGGGCATCGGCCTGCTGGCCCGCCGCTCGGTCGCCCTCGGCGTCACCGGCATCTCGCTCTTCGCGCTGGTCGGGGCGGTCGCTGCGCTCACTCGCGAGGGCGCGACGATCGCGTGGGTCCTGCCCTCGGTGGCCGGTGGCGCCGCCGCGGCGCTCACTCTCTATCTACTGGTACGCACAGAGCAGCGATCCGAGTCCGAGAGCGGCGATCGGCGTACCTTTCTGAAGCTGGCCGGGCTGACGGCGGCCGGAGCCGTGGTCGCGGGCCTGGCCGGGCGAACGCTCGCGGATCGGCGCGGGGTGGCCGAAGCCCGCGCGCAGGTCGAGCTGCCCGCGCCGGCAGGCTCCCCGGCCCCCGCACCGTCCACATTGCCTGCTGGGTATGTGACGAGCAACAAGGAGTTCTACCGGATCGACACGTCGCTGATCGTGCCGCAGGTCGATCCGGACACCTGGAACCTGCGCATTCACGGCGCGGTCGACCACGAATTGACGATCACGTTCGCCGACCTCCTGGCGATGCCGATGATCGAGCGCTACGTGACCTTGGCCTGCGTATCCAACGAGGTCGGCGGCGACCTGATCGGCAACGCACGCTGGCTCGGCGTACCCGTCAAGACCCTGTTGGAGCGGGCGGCCCCGCACGCGGGCGCGGACCAGGTGGTGCAGCGGGCCGTGGACGGGTGGACCTGCGGCACCCCGACGCAGGTGTTGCTCGACGGCCGGGACGCGATGCTGGCGGTCGGGATGAACGGCGAGCCGCTGCCGGTGGAGCACGGTTTCCCGGTACGCATGGTGGTGCCGGGCCTGTACGGCTACGTGAGCGCCTGCAAGTGGATCACCGAGCTGGAGGTGACCACGTTCGCCGAGTTCGACGCCTATTGGGTACGCCGTGGCTGGTCCGCGCAGGCGCCGATCAAGACGCAGTCGCGCATCGACACGCCGACCGGGTCGAAGCGTGCCGGTGAGCTGACCATCGCCGGCGTGGCCTGGGCGCAGCATCGCGGCGTCGCCAAGGTCGAGGTGCAGATCAGCACCGCGGCTCAGGCCGGCCGATGGCAGGAGGCCGAGCTGCTCGACACCGTCTCGATCGACACCTGGAAGCAGTGGCGGTTGCCCTGGTCGGCGACGCCTGGCGAGTACACCTTGACCGTTCGTGCGACCGATGCGACCGGGCAGACGCAGACCGAGCAGCGCAGTTCCGTCGAGCCGGACGGTGCTACCGGCTGGCACTCCGTCCGCGTACGCGTGACGTGACGAGCCCGAGGGCGCTTGGCCCTCGGGCTGCCGAGAATGGAAACAGGGGTCAGTGGCGTTGAGCGGGGATGCCCCGCGCCAGCCTGGCTTCGAGCCGGGGGACGTCGACCTGGTGGCTGTGCCGGTCGGCGAGGTCCTTCCAGCCGATCATCTGTAGTCGGAGGCGCTCGGTCTCGGTGAAACCGCCCCAGACGCCGTAGGTCTCGTGAGTGACGAGCGCGTGGGCTGCGCATTCCGCGCGAACGGGACAATTACGGCACACCTGCTTCGCCGCGGACTCCCGGCGCCCCCGTGAGGAGCCCCGTTCGCCATCCGGGTGGAAGAACTGCGCACTGTCACGTCCCCGACAGGCACCCTCGTGTTGCCACTCCCAGATGTCCGCTATCGGACCTGGGAGCCTACGTACGTTGGTCATCGGTCACCTCCCGATGCTGGCCGCGTCGCGATTTTTCCGCACTGTGGTGCCATACCCATGGCTGGGCCGTGACATGCGAACCCACACGGGGGGCCGACGAAAGACGTTACTCCTCCTACAGTCGTCTGTCAGGAGTCATCTGTCCCGGTCATCCTGGGTCGCCCGACCCGGCGGCGCGTGACAGAGTTTTCGACACTTTCCCCCGAAACCGCGTAATGATCAGTGTTTCTCGTGGTCTCCTCCATAGAGGAGAGGGGGATCACCGTGCAGACCGTCCTCGTATGCGTCCGCTCCGCCCAGGCGGCACAAGGCGTCGCCACCTGTGCCCAACGGCTCGGCGTCATGCCCGCCGTCCGTACCGCCGTGACCGCTCATGACGCGCTCACGCAGCTCACGACCGAGCCCGCCGAGATCATCCTGGTGGACACGGCACTCACCCGGCCGGACACGGTCGGCTTCACCCGTCGCGCGCTTCAGGTCTCGCCCCGCGCCACCCTGGTGCTCTTCGGCCTCGAAGACCCCCAGATCGCCCGGGCGGCGATAGAGGCCGGCGCGCGTGGACTCATCGGCGGAACCGACGGCGACGTCGTCAGCGCGGCGGCCAAAGCCCTGCTGCTCGTCATCGTCCGGTACGCCACCGCACCGGCTGCCCGCCCACCCGATCCGGCGTGGGCCGCTCGCCCCACCAACGGCGGGCCGGGCGTACCGGGTGGAACCATGCGCTGGCCGGCCAACGGCGCACCCGCCGCGGCGACGCGCAGCGTCGGCCTGCCGACCATGGTTCCCGCTCAGCGCTCCGACCTGCCGGACGACACGCGGCTCCCCTCACCGCTGCGCCCGACCCGCTCGACCACCCTCACCGAGCGGGAACTGCAGGTCTTACGCGGCATGGCTGACGGCCGCAGCAACGCCGAGATCGGCCGGGAGCTGTTCGTCTCGGAGGACACGGTCAAGACCCACGCCCGGCGGTTGTTCCGCAAGCTGGGCGCGCGGGACCGGGCCCATGCCGTGGCGGCCGGATTCCGGGCCGGCTTGGTCAACTAGCGCATAAGTACAGACACACGGGGACGGGCCAAGGCGTTACCCCTCACGCCTTGCCCTCAAGCTCATCGCTCGCGCGCTGGATCAGGAGACCTCCTGACCCAGCGCGCTAGGCGCGTTGCGGGACGAAGGCGACAATCAGCCGTTCTCGGCGAGGTCAGCCACGGCGTCGCTGTAGCCGCGGGCGTACTCCCAGCTCACGTAGTGATCGGGGTCGGGATCGTACGCCGGCTCGTGGACACGCGGCCGGCCGGAGTCGAGCAGATGACGCAGATTGCCGCGCAGCAGGTCCCAGTCGAAGTAATGCGGTTCCTGGCAGTCCTGGCAGTCGATGACGAGCCCGCGAATGCCCCGCGGAGACAGCAGAACCTGGAAGACCTCGAGCTCGCCGAGGTCCTCCATGAGGTCTTCCCGCTCCTCCGGCGACAGTTCGTCGAACTCGTCACCGTCCGGGTCGCCGAGGTTGGCGGCCGGGTCGGCCGGATCGCCGTGGAAGGGATCGAGCGGCTCATCGTGCACACCTTCACCGTAATGCCATTCGACGGGTGATGTGGCATCGGCTGGGGCCGAGTCGCCCAGTCGATCTCCCCTGTGACAGCGGCCGATCATCACAGCCCACCGGGGTCCGGCGGAGCCGCACTGGCTAGGATGGGATATCGCTGCTTGAGGGGGTTTACGTGGAGCTGACCGGCGACGGCCCAATCGAGATTCCGCTGGGATTGACCTTCGACGACGTGCTGCTCGTGCCGGGCGAATCGGACCTTATTCCGAGCCAGGTCACGACGCTCACGCAGATCACGAGAAACATCACCCTCCAGATCCCGCTGGTCTCCAGCGCGATGGACACGGTGACCGAGGCCCGGATGGCGATCGCGCTCGCGCGCCAGGGCGGGCTGGGCGTTCTGCACCGCAATCTCTCGGTCGAGGAGCAGGCGGCCCAGGTCGACCTGGTGAAGCGCTCCGAGTCCGGCATGATCACCAACCCCGTGACGTGTTCGCCCGACGACACCATCCGTGACGTCGACACACTCTGCAGCCGGTACCGGATCTCCGGCGTACCGGTGGTGGACGGCACAGGCGTGCTCGTCGGCATCGTGACCAACCGCGACATGCGCTGGGTCGCCGACAAGTCGGCCCGCGTCGTGGACGTCATGACGCGGATGCCGCTGGTCACCGCGCAGGTCGGCGTGTCCAAGGAGGAGGCGCAGCAGCTGTTGCGCCGCCACAAGGTGGAGAAGCTGCCGCTGGTCGACGAGTCCGGCCGGCTGCGGGGCCTCATCACGGTCAAGGACTTCGCCAAGAGCGAGCAGTACCCGTTGGCGACGAAGGACTCGGCGGGCCGCCTGCGGGTCGGCGCGGCGGTCGGCGTCGGCGACGACGGCTACAAGCGGGCGAAGGCGCTGATCGAGGCCGGCGTCGACGTGCTCATGGTGGACACCGCGCACGGGCACAACCGCGCGGTTCCGGAGCTGGTCGCCCGGCTCAAGAAGGAGACCGACATCGACATCGTCGGCGGCAACGTCGCGACGTACGCCGGCGCCCGGGCACTGGTCGAGGCGGGCGTCGACGCGGTCAAGGTCGGCGTCGGGCCGGGCGCGATCTGCACGACGCGGATCGTCGCCGGGGTGGGCGTACCGCAGATCACGGCGATCATGGAGGCCGCCCGGGCCGCTCATCGGGCCGGCGTGCCCGTGATCGGCGACGGCGGCATCCAGTACTCGGGCGACATCGCGAAGGCGATCGTGGCCGGGGCCAGCACCGTCATGCTGGGCGGCCTGCTGGCCGGCTGCGAGGAGTCGCCGGGTGACCTCGTCTTCTCCAACGGCAAGCAGTTCAAGGCGTACCGGGGGATGGGGTCGCTGGGCGCGATGATGGCCCGCGGACCGGCGGCGCAGTCCTACTCCAAGGACCGCTACTTCCAGGCCGACGTGACCCAGAACGACAAGCTCATCCCCGAGGGCATCGAGGGCCAGGTGCCCTACCGTGGCCCGCTGGCGACCGTCGCCCACCAGCTCGTGGGCGGGCTGCGTCAGGCCATGTTCTACTGTGGCGCGGACAGCGTGGCCGAGCTGCAGAAGCGCGGTCAGCTGGTCCGGATCACCTCGGCGGGGCTCAAGGAGAGCCACCCGCACGACATCCAGATGACCGTCGAAGCCCCGAATTATCAATCCCGCTGAAGGGCCGCCAATGCGTGACACCGTCGAGATCGGACTGGGTAAGGCCGCGCAGCGCGGTTATCACCTCGACGACGTGGCCATCGTGCCGAGCCGCCGGACCCGGGACGTCGACGACGTCTCCACCGCCTGGCAGCTCGACGCGTACCGGTTCGAGATCCCGTGCGCGGCGCATCCCAGCGACGCGACGATGTCGCCCGACCGGGTGATCGAGCTGGGCCGCCTCGGCGGTCTCGGCATCCTCAACGTCGAGGGGCTCTGGACGCGCTACGAGGACCCCTCGAAGCTGCTCGCCGACCTGCGGACGGTCGTCGAGGCGGAGGAGCCGGTCACCCCGCGGCTGCAGGAGATCTACGCCGAGCCGATCAAGCCCGAGCTGATCACCGAGCGGGTACGCGTGATGCGGGAAGCCGGGGTCACCGTGGCGGTCCGGGTGTCGCCGCAGCACACCTTGGCGCTCGCCCCGGTGATCCTGGACGCCGGCGTCGATCTGCTGGTCATCCAGGGCACCGTCGTCTCGGCGGAGCACGTCTCCACTGTGGATGAGCCGCTGAACCTCAAGGAGTTCATCGCCGACCTCGATCTGCCCGTGATCGTCGGCGGCTGCACGAACTACCAGACCGCGCTGCACCTGATGCGTACCGGTGCGGCCGGGGTCATCGTCGGTCTCGGCGCGGACGACGACTCCACGAGCGACACCGTGCTCGGCATCCGGGTTCCGATGGCGACGGCGATCGCGGACGCGGCGGCGGCCCGCCGTGACTATCTCGACGAGACCGGTGGCCGCTACGTCCACCTGATCGCCGACGGCGACATCCACACGTCCGGCGACATCGCGCGGGCGTTGGCCTGCGGGGCGGACTCGGTCATGCTGGGCGCCCCGCTCGCGCTGGCCGAGGGCTCCCCGGCCGGCGGCCTGTGGTGGCACTCGTCGGCGAGCCACCCGAAGCTGCCCCGCAGTGCGGTCGGTTATTACTCCGAGCCGATGGGCAGCCTCGACCAGGTGCTCTACGGGCCGTCCGACGACCCGTACGGCCGGATGAACCTGTTCGGCGGGCTCAAGCGCGCGATGGCCAAGTGCGGCTACCGCGACGTCAAGGAGTTCCAGAAGGTCGGCCTGATGCTCGACCGCTGAGATAGCTTTGCTCGCATGCGGCGCAAGCTTCCCGGCGGACTGGTCGGTCCTCTCGCGGTTCTCCTCACGGTCGCCCTGGTCGGCTGTACACCGACCGGGCGCGACCCGATCACCCTGCCGTCGATGCCGACTCCGGTCGCGCCGGAGTCGGTGACGCAGGGCGTCGGCTCGGCCGGCATCGGGGATCCGTACTTCCCGACTTACGGCAACGGCGGCTACGACGTCGAGACCTACGATCTCGCGATCAAGCTCGCCGCCGACGGCGGGATCGACGGCGTCGCCACGCTCACCGCCAAGGCGACCGCCGCGCTTCACCAGTTCAACCTCGACCTGCGCGGGCTCACCGTGTCCAGCGTGCAGGTCGGTGCGGACGCCGCGACCTTCCGGCGAGACGGCGACGAGCTGATCGTCCAGCCCAAGGTCGCGCTCGCGTCGGGGTCCGGCTTCACGGCGACCGTCCGGTACGCCGGCAAGCCGAGCGAGATCTCGTCGCTCACGTTGGGGCAGACCGGTTTCCGCCGGATCAACGGCGTCGAGTACATGGCGGGCGAGCCCGAGTCGGCGAGCACCTGGTTCCCGGTCAACGACCACCCCTCGGACAAGGCGAAGTACACGCTGGCCTTCACCGTCCCGGACGGCGAGGAGGTCATCAGCAACGGCACGCTGGCCAAGAAGGAGTCCGCCGGCGGCTGGACGACCTGGCGCTGGACGGTCGGCTCGCCGATGGCCTCCTACCTGACCACGTTCGCGGTCGGGGATCTGCGCACGGTGGAGAGCACGCACAACGGCAAGCCGGTCCGGATCGCGATCGCCAAGTCGATCACCGATCCCCAGGTCGAGGCCGCGGTGGCGAAGACGCCGGAGATCTGCGACTACTTCGAGCAGTACTTCGGGGCGTACCCGTTCGAGGCGTACGGGGCGATCGTGGTCGACGACCCGGAGCTGGGCTTCTCCCTGGAGACCCAGACCCGGCCGATCTACCCGGCTTCCATGGTGGACAGAGGCGACACCGGCGGCGTGGTCGCCCACGAGCTGGCCCATCAGTGGTTCGGCGACAGCGTCTCGGTGAAGCAGTGGGCCGACATCTGGCTCAACGAGGGGTTCGCCACGTACGCCCAATGGATGTGGCAGGAGCACAGCGGCGGCCCGACGATCTCCGAGCAGTTCGAGCGCCAGTTCCGCAACGAGTCCAGCTCGATCTGGCGTACGCCGCCGGCCGAGCCGGGTGCCGCCAAGGTCTTCAGCAGCTCGGTCTACCAGCGGGGCGGCATGGCGCTGCACGCGCTGCGGCTGAAGGTCGGCGACGAGAAGTTCTTCTCGATCCTGAAGACCTGGGCCGCCGAGAAGCAGTTCGGCAACGGCACGACGGCGGAGTTCCAGAAGGTCGCCGAGCGGATCAGCGGTCAGCCCTTGCAGGCGCTCTTCCAGGACTGGCTCTACGACACCGACCGGCCCGCCCACCCCTAGCCACGGACGTTACTCGGTGGTAATAATCCACCAATGAAGTTCGACGTCGTCGTCATCGGCTCCGGGTTCGGCGGGAGCGTGGCCGCGCTGCGCCTGGCCGAGAAGGGCTACAAGGTCGCGGTGCTGGAGGCGGGCCGCCGGTTCGCCGACACGGACTTCGCCAAGACCAGCTGGCGGCTGCGGCGCTACCTGTGGGCGCCCGCGCTCGGCTGTTACGGCATCCAGCGGATCACGCTGCTGCGCCCGGCCAAGGGCCAGCCGGGGGCCGGTGTGATGGTGCTGTCCGGAGCCGGTGTCGGCGGCGGCAGCCTCGTGTACGCCAACACGCTGTACCGCCCGCTGCCCGAGTTCTACGCAGACCCGCAGTGGCGGGGCATCACCGATTGGGCCGACGAACTCGCACCGCACTACGACCAGGCCGAACGCATGCTCGGCGTGGTGACCTACGACCGGATGACCCCGCCCGACGAGGCGATGAAGAAGGTCGCGGAGCGGATGGGAGCCGGCCGGTCGTTCCGGCTGACGCCGGTCGGCGTACACCTCGGCAAGCCGGGGGAGAAGGTGGCCGACCCCTACTTCGGCGGCGTGGGCCCGGACCGCAGCGGATGCCTGCACTGTGGACAGTGCATGACCGGGTGCCGCCACGGCGCCAAGAACACCCTGATGAAGAACTACCTCTACCTCGCCGAGCAGCTCGGTGCACAGGTGTACGCGTACACGACGGCGACACGGGTGGCTGCGAAGCCGGGCGGCGGCTATCGGATCGAGGTGGCCCGGACGAACGCGCGGTTCCGGAAGCGCGCGCGGGCGGTCGGCGGCGGGGTGATCGAGGCGGATCAGGTCGTCTTCGCGGCCGGCGCGCTCGGCACCCAGCGCCTCCTGCACGCCGCCCGCCACTCCGGCGACCTGCCCGAGCTGTCGCCCCGCGTCGGCGAGCTGACCCGGACGAACTCCGAGGCGTTGCTGGGGGCGGCGATGCGGCTGGGCGACTTCAAGCGGGGCGGCGTCGACTACAGCGAGGGCGTGGCCATCACCAGCTCGTTCCACCCCGACTCGCGTACGCACATCGAACCGGTCCGGTACGGCAAGGGCTCCAACGCGATGGGGCTGCTCCAGAGCCTCCTGGTCGACGGCGGTCCCCGCCGGCCGCTGCGCTGGCTGGGGACGATGCTGCGGCAGCCGCTGACGACCGCGCAGATGATCCTCGTACGCCGCTGGTCCGAGCGCACGATCATCGCGCTCGTCATGCAGTCGCTCGACAACTCGCTGGCCACGGTGTGGCACCGGCGGTCGTTGCGGGCCAAGCACGGCCACGGCGAACCGAACCCGACCTGGATTCCGGCCGGAAACCAGGCGGTACGCCTGCTCGCCGAGGAGATCGGCGGGATACCCGGCGGCTCGGTGCCCGAGGCGTTCAACGTGCCGATGACGGCGCACATCCTGGGCGGGGCGGCGATCGGGGCCACCCGCGACGACGGCGTCGTCGACGCGTACCACCGGATCTTCGGCCACGACGGGCTGCACGTCGTCGACGGCGCCGCGGTGACCGCGAACCTGGGGGTGAATCCCTCGCTGACGATCACCGCGCAGGCCGAGCGGGCGTTCTCGTTCTGGCCGAACAAGGGCGAGACCGACCCGCGGCCGCCGCTGGGCGCGGCCTACGCCCGGATCGAGCCGGTCTTCCCGACTGATCCGGCCGTCCCGGCCGGTGCGCCGGCCGCGTTGCGGGCAGTGTGACGTCGGCGTCCCGACAGCCGCCGCTGAGCAGGGGCGACCGAGCCGCACGATAGGGTTGTCGCATGACGACGCCGCGCCCGGTCCTCGTGGTGGACTTCGGAGCCCAGTACGCCCAGCTGATCGCCCGCCGAGTCCGCGAGGCGAAGGTCTACTCCGAGATCGTCCCGCACTCGATGCCGGTGGCCGAGATGCTGGCCAAGGACCCGGCCGCGATCATCCTGTCGGGCGGGCCGTCGAGCGTCTACGAGCCCGGCGCGCCCCAGGTCGACGGGAAGCTCTTCGACGCCGGGGTGCCCGTCTTCGGCATCTGCTACGGCTTCCAGGCGATGGCCCAGGCGCTCGGCGGCACCGTGGCGCACACCGGCCGCCGGGAGTTCGGCGGTACGCCGCTCCGCGTCGCGGGGGAGAGCGCGCTGATGGTCGGGCTGCCGGCCGAGCAGGACGTCTGGATGAGCCACGGCGACTCCGTCTCCGAGGCGCCCCAGGGCTTCACCGTGACCGCCACCTCGGCGGGTGCGCCGGTGGCCGCGTTCGAGCACGTCGCCCAGGGCTTCGCGGGAGTGCAGTTCCACCCCGAGGTCGGGCACACGCCGCACGGCCAGAAGATGCTGGAGCGGTTCCTCTACGACATCGCCAAGATCGAGCCCACCTGGACCATGGGCAACATCATCGACGACCAGGTCGCGGCCATCCAGGCGCAGGTCGGCTCGGCCGAGGTGATCTGCGGGCTGTCCGGCGGCGTCGACTCGGCGGTGGCCGCCGCGCTCGTCCACAAGGCCGTCGGCGACCAGCTCACCTGCGTCTTCGTCGACCACGGACTGCTCCGGGCCGGCGAGGCCGAGCAGGTCGAGCGGGACTACGTCGCCGCGACCGGCATCAAGCTGAAGGTCGTCGACGCTTCGGAGCGCTTCCTGGCCGCGCTGGCCGGGGTCACCGACCCCGAGGAGAAGCGCAAGATCATCGGCCGGGAGTTCATCCGGGTCTTCGAGGCCGCCGCCCGCGAGATCGCGTCCGCCGGCGACGTCCAGTTCCTCGTGCAGGGCACGCTCTACCCGGACGTGGTCGAGTCCGGCGGCGGCACCGGCACCGCCAACATCAAGTCCCATCACAACGTCGGCGGGCTGCCGGACGACCTCCAGTTCAAGCTGGTCGAGCCGCTGCGCACGCTGTTCAAGGACGAGGTCCGCGCGCTCGGCGCCACCCTTGGCCTGCCCGAGGAGATGGTCTGGCGGCACCCGTTCCCCGGCCCCGGCCTGGCGATCCGCATCATCGGCGCGGTCGACCGCGAGCGCCTCGACATCCTGCGCGCCGCCGACAAGATCGGCCGCGAGGAACTGACCGCGGCCGGGCTCGACCGCGACGTCTGGCAGTTCCCGGTGGTGCTGCTGGCCGACGTGCGGTCGGTGGGCGTACAGGGCGACGGGCGCACCTATGGCCACCCGGTGGTGCTCCGGCCGGTGTCCAGTGAGGACGCCATGACCGCCGACTGGTCCCGGCTGCCGTACGACGTCATCGCCAAGATCTCGACTCGGATCACGAACGAGGTCAGGGAAGTGAACCGAGTAGTCCTCGACGTGACGAGCAAGCCCCCAGGCACGATCGAGTGGGAGTGAGCTCTCGCGAGCCGGCGGCTACAGCTCCGCTGCCTTGAGGGCGTCCGCGGTGACCTCAGTCATGTCGTCTGGCCCCAGGGACTTCACCTTGTCGCGCTCCAGCCAGTAGGCGCCCGAGGTCGAGCCGCCCTTGTCGTGGACGGTCGGCGTGGTCGCCTGGTCGATGGTTACTCGGTAGAAGGCTCTTACGCCGTGCCAGTCGATGGGGAAGCCTTCGGGGCCGAGAGATGCTGGGTCGCGGTGGCTGGCCACGCCCAGGAGACCGCTGAGCCGACCGGCCTGCCCCGTCTCCTCCAGGAGTTCCCGGATCAGCGCGTGCGCCGGCTGCTCGCCGAAGTCCGTGCCGCCGCCGGGCAGGTGCCAGCGGCCCTCGCCGGGATAGCCGGGTGAGACACGGGTCAGCAGCACCCGGTCGAGCTGGTCGGTGGCGACCGCGTACGCCGCGAAGCGCTGCGTACGGTGCAGTCCGTCGTGGCCTTCCTCGATGTGGAAGCTCGGGAAGTCGGGGACCTCGTCGGGCCGCAGATCGACGTCCGCGGCGGGCACGCCGAGGGCGTTGGCCGTGAACGGGCGCAGCGACAGGCTCCCCGCCTCGGCCAAGGAGACCCAGCGGACCAGGTCGGTGGACTGGTCGCGCCGGTCACGGAGCGCGCCGCCGCGAACTCGACCCGAATAGATGAGCCGGTCCGTGTGAAGGGTGACCCCTCGATGAGGCAACGCCCGCAGGTCGGCCAGGACGTCGCGGAGGCCGGTCAAGGAGATCGACAGGCCCGTCTCGGCCGCCGTCTCGCGGATCGCCGTGTCGTTGGGGTGTTCGCCGTGGTCGACGGCGCCACCGGGGAGGGACCAGACGCCGGGCGTACCCGACCGGTCGGAGTTGCGGACCAGGAGGATCTCCTGCCGTCCGGGCTGGGCCGCGTCCTCGCGGCTCACCACGGCGTACGCGGCGATCCGGCGTACCGGGGAAAGCCGGTCACCGGCTCCGTCAAGGGAGGGCTCGACGTCGGTAGTCACAGAGAATCATTCTCCCGCCGGGCGAAGATCCTGACAAGATGTCCGATTCCACATGCTGAGCAGATTCGCAGCGTCCGATGGTTGGAAGCGTTTACCCTACCGCCACCTATGGCGGTCTCGGCGTGTCGCCCGCTGCCGCTACGGTGATGCGGTGGAGAAGCGTCGGAGAATCGGGGCATACGGGGTCGTACGCGACGAGCAGGGACGAGTCCTGCTCGTCTCCGGATCGTCGGCGCCCACCCCACGATGGCACCTTCCCGGTGGCGGCCTCGATCACGCCGAGGACCCCCGGGCGGCGGTGATCCGGGAGTTCCAGGAGGAGACCGGCTTCGACGTCGAGGTCGTCGGCGTACGCGACGTCTCGGCCGACCTGATCGAGTTTCCACAGCTCGGCGTCCTCCAGCACCACGATCGCCTCGTCTTCGACGTGAAGATCGTCGGCGGGACGCTGACTCCGGAGCAGGGGGAGCTGGCCGACTGGATCGTCCCGGAGGACGTCGAGCTGGTTCCGTTCGCCGCCCGGGTCCTGCTCGGCGAGGACCTCGGCAACGAGATCAACCAGCGGAGCCGGCCGTTCGACGATCCGGAGGAACCGGCCAACCGCGTCCGCCGGTTCGCGGCGTACGGGCTGATCACCGACCCGGACGGACGGGTGCTGCTCAGCCAGATCGCCCGCGGCTATCCCGGCGAAGGGCGCTGGCACCTGCCCGGCGGCGGCACCGACTTCGGCGAGCAGCCGACCGAGGCGGTCGTCCGGGAGGTCTTCGAGGAGACCGGGCAGCAAGCGGAGGTCGGCGAGTTGCTCGACGTCTCGTTCTTCCACAACCCGGCTGCGATGGGGCCGGAGGGCGTCCCGATGGACTGGTTCTCGGTCCGGTCGGTCTTCCGTGGTTCGGTGAGTTCGCCCACATCAGCGACGGTCACGGAGGATGCCGGCGGGTCGACCGCGGCGTCGGACTGGTTCGCCCCGGCCGAGGTCGCGGCGCTGACGATCACCGATCTCACTCGGCGGGCGATGCGCCGGCTGTGACGTCGGCAGCAGAGGGTGGTGGCCCGCCTCGGGTAGAATGATTGGCCGAAAGATACAAGCTGATCACGATTCTTAGTTGATCTACCTGCAGTTATGCCCCTTGGGACGCGAATCATCCTCGACATTCTGGCTGAACTACCGGCTTGGACGCTCGATGGGTATCGCCAAGCCTGTCCGGATGTGCGATCGTGTAGCGCACAGCCGGGCGGCCGTCGAGGCGGCGGAGAGGAACCGTTCGGCGATGGAGGGACACGTGCCGAGAGCCATCTGGCGTCGGCGCCGTACGACGGACAGCCCGCGCCCGCAAGGGCGGCAATGGGCCGGCCGCCTGCGACAGGGCGGCAGTTTCGCCCGGCAGATGCTGCTGGTCCGGGTGGGTCGTCAACGCGGCGCGACACCGGTCATCGACGCCCCTGTGCCGAGCGCCCCGCGGCTGCCGGACCTCGACCCGAGGAGCCTGGCCCAGATCGAGGCGCTTGCCCCGGTCAGCCCCGCGCCGGTGGCGACCGTCGAGGCGTCCGTACCGCCCACCCCGCCCCCGCCCATCCCGCTGCTGCCCGGTGACCGCACCGTCAGCCGCCGGGTCAAGTTCGCGGTGGTCCAGGGCTGCACGCTCGCGAGCCTGCTGCTGGGCATGACGGCGATCATGCTGGCGGTGGCCGGAGCGGACCCGCGCCTCGGCGCTGCCTGCCTGCTGGCCTGCATCACCTTCGACGGCCTCGACGGCGCGCTCGCGCGCAAGTTCGGCGTCGCCAGCCCGTTCGGCGTCCAGATGGACTCGCTCGGCGACATGACGAGCTTCGGCATCGCCGCGCCCGTCGTCGTCTACGCCGCCCTGCGCGGCGAGGTGCCGACCGGCGTACTGATCGGCACGTGCGCGCTGGTCGCCGCGTGTGCCGCGATCCGGCTCGCCCGATTCAACGTCTCGCCGAAGGACGGCCGGTTCTTCTGCGGCGTACCCACGACGATGGCGGCGGCCGTGCTCGCCCTCAGCGTCCTGCTCGGCCTGGGCCTGCCCGGTTCGGTGATGGTGGCCGGAGTCGCGCTCATCGCGATCGCGATGGTCTCCAGCTTCCCCTACGCCAAACTCGTCAAGGTCTTCCGGCTCCCGCCGTGGCTGCTCCTGCTGCCCATCTTCGGCGCGCTGCTCAACCCGCGGCTCACCTTCGGCCTGGTCGTGCTGGCCTACCTGCTGAGCGGGCCGCTGCTTTGGGCGTACCAGCGCAAGCACGCGCGAGCGTAGATCGACCGTAAGCGAACGGCGCGCCTGGACCCCAGGCGCGCCGTTCGTCTTCATGTCTTAGAGCCAGCGGGCGATGACCGTCTCCGCACCGACCACCCGGTCGCCCGGGGCGACCAGAGCCTCCGCCGCCGACGCGGGCAGATAGACGTCGGTACGCGAGCCGAACCGGATGAGGCCGAACCGCTCGCCCTTGGCCAGCAGCGCGCCGACCGGAGCCCGCTGCACGATGCGCCGGGCGATGAGCCCCGTACGCTGCGCGACCACCACCTTGCCGTGACCGAGCGCGTCCTCGAGCACCGTGTAGGCCGCGACGTTGTGCTCGGCCTCGGGCTTCATCGCGGCCGCGTAACCGCCGTCCTCGACGAAGTAGTCCACCACCTTGCCGGCCACCGGGGACCGGTTGACGTGCACGTCGAGCACCGAGAGGAAGACCGCGACGCGGAGGAACTCCTCGTCGGCGAACCGCTCGTCGTAGAGGCGCTCGACCGACAGCACCTTGCCGTCGCTGGCGGCGACGACAGCCGAGGGATCAGCCGGAATGTGCCGGTGCGGGTCGCGGAAGAACGCGGCCACCGGCGCGGCGGCGAGCGCGGGGAGCAGCCACGCCTTCGACTTCGGGCGGACCGTCCGGAGCACGGCGGCCAGGCCGAGCGCGATGCCGGCCGCGGCGACGCCGTTGGAGTCGATGTGCATCGTGCTGGTCACCGGCACGCTCGAGGTCCGGTACGCCGGCGCGAGCCCGGCCGCCACGGTCGCGTCGGCCTCAGAGAAGCGCAGCTTGTGCACGCGGACCGGCGGCGTGTTGAGCAGGACGAGGTCGGTGCCGACGCCGAACTGCGCGGAGCGGCGGTCCAGCTCGTCGGCCGCGCCGCCGGCGACGCCGGGCACCGCGACGACGGCCACCACGAGGATGCCACCCTCGGCGACCAGCTTGGTCAGGCTCTCGACGGTGAGCCGGGCGTCCTCGGCCGCACCCACGACGGGCTCTGCGACGATGACGATCTCGGCCGGGGAGGCCTCGGTGGGCGTCTGGACGACGGTGCAGGCTTCGGCGATCTCGGTGTCGAGCGAGGCGATGTACGCCCGCAGCGCGGGCGCCTGGTCGCCGCCGACGATGGTCAGCTGGTCGTCGGGCTGGAGGGCGTCGAGCGCCTCACCGAGCACCAGCGAATCCGGGCCGGCCCCCACGATCAGGGCGGACTTCGGGCCGGGGTGGCGCTGCAGCTCGGCGGTGAGCGTGCGGGCGGCGCGCTCCCCGATGCGGACCTGGCCGAGGGGGCCGAGCGATGCCTGCGACATGAGTTGACTCCACCTTCGTCATCGGCGCGTACGGGGCTCAGCATATGCGGCGGGGCCGACACGCGCTCACGCCGCCGGGTCCGGCCCTGTTCGCATCGAGTTCACCTCGGGGCTATTCAGCGCTATTCAGGGCACTTCAGGGGCATAGACGCGTGCAGGGCGCCGGAGAACCCCCTCCCGGCGCCCTGCGATCCCCCCTGGGATTCGCGGCTATCCCTGAATCGGCGGCTGGGTGTCGGCCCCGCCGTTCTCGGATTCCACCGCAGTCCGATCGCCGCGGAGCACCCCGCGGACGATCGAGCCGATGCCGAGCAGCCCGACGAGGATCAGGCCACCGGCGACGAACCAGCCGGCCGGCGGCAGCTCGACGTCCACCGTCCGGTGCACCGTCCAGAGCCCGGCGATGAGCAGGAAGACCAGGCCGAAGATCAGCGACAACAGGTCGAGCGGGTGCTTCTTCATCGGGACACCTCCGCGTCGCTCAGGCTCACGTCCAGCTCCAGGTGCAGCTTGCCGCCGCCCTCACCGTCGGCCCCGAGGTCGGTCACGGTGAAGTCGTTGATGCGTACGCCGTTGGCGTTGCGGTCGAAGATCGTCGCGCTGCCGAGGCGTACGTCGGTCACCGCGGTGACGTCGACGTTCTCGGGGAGCCGCACTTGGAGGTTGCCCGCCTGGATCTTGACGCGGACCGTGCGCTCCTGGCCGGTGAAGTCCAGATCCCGCAGGTCCAGGGTGGCGCTGCCGGCCCGGTGGTCGTAGTCGCCCTTCAGCGCGGCCAACGTCGGCGGCGCCCAGGTGATGTCGCCGCCACCGTTGCGGTCGTCGGTCGGCCAGTCCTCCTTGTCGACCGAGGTGATGCTCAGGGCGAGCACCAGCCCGAGCCCGATGAAGATCCAGCCCCGCGCCCGGCCGAGCCAGGCGCCCAGGACGAGGCCGAGGCCCACGACGGCGAGCACGGCGGCCACGTACGCGGCGGCGCTGATGTCCACCACGTTCGCCACGTCGAGCAGGCCCATCACGCCGAGCACCACGAGCGCGAGGGAGAAGATCAGCGAACCGAGCCGGGAGTGCTCCTTCGGCGGCTTCGGCGGCTTGGGCGGCTTCACGGGAGCGGGGGCCGGCCCGGTCGCGAACGGCCCGTGCGGGGCGAACGCCGGCTGGTACCCCGGTCCGGCCGGCGGAGGACCCGGCGACACGGGCGGGATCGGCTCGGTCACCGCGTTCGACGGGGCGTACGCGGGATAGTGCGCGGCGGTGGAACCGGCGGGCGGCGCCGCCGCTGGAGCGGCTGGAGCGGCTGGAGCGGCTGGAGCCTGCGGCGCGGGCGGCCGGCCCGAGCGATTGCGCTGCGAATACACCGCGAAGACGATCGCTGCGGCGATGAGCAGGAACCACAGGACGGGCCACGGCCGGTCGTCGAGGGTGCCCAGGAAGATCAGCACGGTCACGGCCCCGGCGATCACCGTCAACGCCGAGGAGGTGCTGGATCGGCCGCGGCCGAGCACCGCCTCGACCGGCGACGCGGTGTCCCCGTCGGCGGGCGTGCCGAGCCACAGCACGATGTACGCCAGGATGCCGAACCCGCCGAAGAAGGCGAGCACGATGAAGAGGACCCGCCAGAGCACCGGATCGGTGTTGGTGGCCCGGGCCACCGCGCCGCTGACGCCGGCCAGATAACGACCGGTACGCGGGCGGACGAGCCCGTAGCGGGCGGCGAACGCGCCCGACGGGGGAGGCTGATGGCCGGGCGTCTCCGGGCCGGGTGTCCCAGGGCCGGGCGGCGGCGGAGGCGGAGGCGGCGGGGTGTTCGCGTCCGCGGCACCCGGCGGTGTCTCCGCACCGGGCGGCGGGGTGCTGGCGTCCGGAGCCTGCGGCGGAGGCGGATCGCTCTCCGTCGGCGGCTTCGGCGCTCGCTGGGCGTCGTCGAACTCGGTCATGTCACCATCCTGGGGCCGGACCAGCCCCAGAGACCTCCGGCACCGACCCTGAGCCCACCCTGATAATCCAGCTCACAACGGAATCAGGGTCGCGTAGGGTCGTCACCGCGCAGCAGGCATGTGACGATCGTGAGGTGACCACCACCACCGCGTACCCACCGCTGCGCCGCAGCCGCTCGGACCGCATGGTCGCCGGGGTGGCCGGCGGCATCGCCGAGCACGTCCGGGTGCCCGCGGCGGCCATCCGCGTGGCGTTCCTGGTGCTGCTCGCGGCGCACGGGCTCGGCGCGGTGCTCTACGCGGTCTACTGGGCGGTCATGCGCGACGAGGACAGCGATGTCCCGGTACGCCGTGAGCCGGTCAAGATGGTCCCGTACGCGCTGCTCGGCTTCGGCATCCTCGTCGTGATGACGCTGCTCTTCGGCGGCGACGGGATCTCCCTGGCGGCCGGCTGGCTGCTGGCGCTCGTGGTGCTCGGCGGCGGCCTGATCTGGCATCAGGCCGAGCCCGGCCGGCTGACCAAGCTCACCGGCCTGCTCGGCGGCGACCGCCGCCCGGCCTTCGTGCTCAGCCTGCTCGGCGGCGGCCTGCTGGTCGCGGTCGGGATCATCGGCCTGGCCACCCTGTATTCGCCGGTCGAAGGGCCGAGCCTGTCCGTCGTCGCGTTCGCCGTCGTCTTCGCCCTGATCGCGCTGACCGGTGTCGGGGTGGTCGCCGCGCCGACCTTGTGGCGGACGGCGACGGCGTTGCGGGCCGAGAAGGAAGGCCGCATCCGCGAGCAGGAGCGGGCGGAGCTGGCCGCGATGGTGCACGACCAGGTGCTGCACACGCTGGCGCTGATCCAGCGCAACGCCGCCGATCAGGCCACCGTCACCCGGCTCGCCCGGGGCCAGGAGCGGTCGCTGCGGAACTGGCTCTACAAGCCGATGGGCTCGGCCGAGGAATACTTCGCGGCCGCGGTCGAGGAGGCGGCGGCCGAGGTGGAGGACACCTTCGCGATCGCCGTCGAGACCGTCGTGGTCGGCGACTGCATGGTGGACGACCGGATCCGGGCGCTGGTCGCCGCGACGCGGGAGGCGCTGGTCAACGCGGCCCGGCACGCCAAGGTCGGCACCGTCTCCCTGTACGCCGAAGTGGAGCCGGACGAGATGAGCGTGTTCGTCCGCGACCGCGGCGTCGGATTCGACATGTCCACAATCGACGACAACCGGCACGGCGTGAGAGGCTCCATCGTCGGCCGGATGCAACGCCACGGCGGCCGGGCGGAGATCCGCAGCGAGCCGGGCGAGGGCACCGAGGTGCGCCTGCACCTGCCGATCGGCACCAGCAAGGAGACAGCCTGATGAGCGGCGACACCAGCCAGCCCGTACCGACCGAGTCCGAGCCGTCGCGGCTGCGGGTCTTCCTGGTCGACGACCACGCGATGTTCCGGGCGGGCGTACGCGCCGAACTCGGCGTCCACGTGGACGTCATCGGGGAGGCGGCCACCGTCCCGGAGGCGATCTCGGCCATCGCCGCCCACCAGCCGGATGTCGTGCTGCTCGACGTGCACATGCCCGAAGGCGGCGGGCGCGCCGTCCTGGAGGCCACCCGGCGGGCGTACCCGCAGGTGCGGTTCCTGGCGCTGAGCGTCTCCGACGCCGCGGAGGACGTCATCGGCCTGATCCGGGCCGGCGCCCGGGGCTACGTCACGAAGACCATCTCGCCGGAGGAGTTGGCCGCCGCGATCCGCCGGGTCGCCGACGGCGACGCCGTGTTCAGCCCGCGGCTCGCCGGCTTCGTCCTCGACGCCTTCGCCGCCCGCCCCGACGCCTCCCTGGCCGACCCCGAGCTGGACC
>NZ_JBFBAZ010000092.1:0-32412 GCF_040682475.1 Hamadaea sp. NPDC051192 | reverse complement strand
GCTTTTTGGCGCTGGATCAGGGTTCCGGGTCGAATCATGGTCCAAGATTCGACCCGGAACCCTGATCCGGTGAGCGCGGGGCGGGCGCGGGAGCGGGTCAGCCGCCGATCTGGTCGGCGACGTTCGTGGTCAAGGCCGCCAGCTGAGCCTTGGTGAGCACCGGCACGGGTGCGCTCACCGAGGCTTGGTCGCCGCCGAAGTAGTTCACGGCCAGGACATGCAGCGCGTATCCGCTGCGGGTGACCACTTCGGCGCCGTAGAAGACGTAGTGCTGACCGCCGCTGACCGGCCGTTCGGTCCAGGTCGTCAGCTGTAGCCCGCTGGCGGTCTGGGTCTTCGCACACTCGGCCTTGGCGGCGTCACATTCGACGAGCGGCGTGCAAGCTCGCACCCCGGTCTGGTTTGCGGCGCAGTCGGGTTCGGCCAGCCTGACGTAGAAGCCTCCGCGCGCACTCCCGTACGCCAGACCCGAACGCGCCGAGAACGAGACGGGCGGCGAAGCCGAGGCGTGCATCTGCGGATGCCCGTCGGGACCAGGTTGCTCGCCCGGCACGTCGGGCATGTACACCCAGGTCACGCCGGGTGCCGTCGACGCCAGGCCGCTTTCGAGCGCCGCTTGCAGGGCGTCGAGCGTCTGCTGCCGCTGCCCAGCGGTGTCGACGCGAACGGCGACGGCGGCCGCCGAACTCGACGCCGAACTCGCCACCGACGAAGCCTCCGCCACCAGCGGCGAAGGGCTGCGACCTGGGCCGGGGCCTGCGGCAAGGCTGACCGCGATGGTGACCGCGGCGACACTCGCGAACGCTGAGGAACCGATGGCGGCCGTACGCCGCCACACCGAGCGTCGCCGCTGCCGCGCGATGATGTCGTCGAGGTCGATGGTGGACGGCGGGGGAGTGCCCAGCCGCTGGTCGAAGAGTTGCTGATTCATCCGATGCTCCCTGGTGAGGTGGCCAGCGAGCGCAGCGTCTCGAGTCCCCGCGCCGACTGGCTCTTGACTGTTCCCGCGGAGATCCCGAGCAGCTCCGCGGTCTCCTCGACCGATTGGCCGAAGTAGAAGCGCAGGACGATCACGGCGCGCTGCTTCGGCGCCAGCCCTGCGAGCAGTTCGATGACGTCGCCGGAGTCGGCCGGGTCGGCGTACGCGCCACTCGGTTCGGGTGGCGAATCGGTCGGATGTTCTCGCCGCCAGGGCCGCCGCCGCTCGTCGAGCCAGGAATGCGTGAGCATGCGCTGGGCGTACGCGTCGGGGTTGTTCGCCGCGGCCACCCGCCGCCAGTTCTGGTAGAGCTTGCCGATCACGACCGCCGTGAGGTCGTCGGCGAGATGCCAGTCGTGACAGAGCAGGTACGCCGCACGCCGCCACCGGTCCATCCGGGCCCGCACGAAGGCGCGGAACTCGATCTCGTCGGACTTGTTCACTCAGCCTCCCCATCGTCGACCGAACGACGGAATGGACACGGATTCAGGTTGCATCGAGTGAGCGGAAGACGCGCGGCGAAACGCGTCCGGGCAGACTCTGCAATCTGGGATAATTCGCCCATGGAGGCGGCGGCTTCCCCGAGTGGAGCATCGGCTCGCCTAGTGCTGCTGACGCTCGCTTCGGGTCAGTTCCTGATGGCGTTGGACAGCTCGGTCATGAACGTCTCGATCGCGACGGTGGCTCAGGACGTGGGCACCACCGTCACGGGCATTCAGGGTGCGATCACGGCCTACACGCTGGTCATGGCGATGTTCATGATTCCCGGTGGGAAGATCGGCGCGATCATCGGCCGCAAACGAGCGTTCATGATCGGCTGCGCGGTGTACGGCTGTGGATCGTTCACCACCGCGCTGGCACCGAACCTGCCCGTCCTGCTCTTCGGCTGGTCATTGCTGGAAGGCCTCGGCGCGGCCCTCATCCTGCCGGCGATCGTGGCACTGGTCGCGGGCAATTTCGCCGTCGAGCGCCGACCGGCCGCCTACGGGCTGGTCGCCGCAGCCGGCGCCATCGCGATCGCACTCGGCCCGCTCATCGGCGGCATCGCGACCACCTACTTCTCGTGGCGCTGGGTCTTCGCCGGCGAGGTCGTCCTGGTGCTGGCCATCCTCATGCTGGCGCGAGGATTCGCCGACGCACCGGCCGGGCCGCGCGCCCGAATCGACGTCGTCGGCGTCCTTCTCTCCGCCGCTGGGCTGGGCGTCTTCGTCTACGGCCTGCTCCGCGCCGACGAGTGGGGCTGGTTCCGGCCGAAACCCGGCGCGCCAGCCCTGTTCGGCGTGTCCCTCGTCGTCTGGTCGACGCTGGCCGGCCTCCTGCTGATCCGGCTCTTCTTCGGCTGGGAGAACCGCCTCGTGAAACGCGGCGGCGACCCGCTCGTCAACCCGGGCCTGCTCCGAAATCGGCAGCTCACCGGCGGCCTGACGATGTTCTTCTTCCAGTACCTCGTCATGATGGGCGTCTTCTTCGTCGTCCCGTTGTATCTGTCCATCGCGCTGGGTCTGTCGGCCCTGGACACCGGCGTACGCCTCATGCCGCTGTCGCTGACCTTGCTGGCCGCCGCCGTGCTCATTCCCCGATTCTGGCCAGACGTCTCGCCTCGCCGGGTCGTACGGCTCGGCGTGGTGGCTCTCCTCATCGGCGCCGTCGCGCTGATCGCGGCACTCGACGAAGGAGCCGGAGCCGAGATCGTCGCGGTGCCCCTGTTGTTCGTCGGCCTCGGCATCGGCGCGCTCGCCTCGCAACTCGGGTCGGTCACGGTGTCCGCGGTGCCGACCCACCAAAGCGCCGAGGTCGGCGGTATGCAGAACGCGGTGACCAACCTCGGCGCATCGATGGGAACAGCGATCGCCGGCTCCATCCTGATCGCCGTCCTCACCACGTCATTCCTGGCCTCCGTCACCGAGAACCCGGCCATTCCGGCGGAGATCAAAAGCCGCGCGACGGTCGAACTGGCCAGCGGGGCGGCCTTCCTGTCCGACGCCCAGCTGACAGCTGCCCTCACCGAGGCGGGGGTCAGCGACGACGTCGCGCAGGCCGCCCTCGACGCCAATGCCACAGCACGGATCGACGGCCTCCGCGCCGGACTTCTCATCCTCGCGCTGGCCGCGTCGCTCGCCCTGTTCTTCACCGGACGCATCCCGGACACCCAGCCGAAAGGCAGCGACAGCCCAGAGCCGTCCATGCGACCGTGATGTCCGGATCTTGCAGAACACCGTCATTGCCGCCACCCGAGTCAGCAGGTCAGGATGGGTTCATGCCCAGCATGCGCCGCGTCGTCATTCCGGTGTTCCCCGGCGTCGACCTGCTCGACGTCACCGGCCCGGCCGAGGTCTTCGCGCTGGCCAACCAGGAGCGCGGAGAAGCGGCCGGCTATCAGGTGGACCTCGTTGGGCGTACCCGTGGTGAGGTGCGGACGTCGGCGGGCCTGAAGCTGTTCGCGGACCTGTCGTTCGACGAGATCGACGGCCTGCTCGACACGTTGCTGGTCCCCGGGGCGATCGACGTGGCGACCAGCGGATCGACGGCGCGGGTGGACGCGGACGTGGTGGCGTGGATCGCCCACGTCGCGCCGCAGGCTCGACGCGTCGTGTCGGTATGCGTCGGCGCGCACCTGCTCGCCGCGGCTGGACTGCTGGACGGCAAGACCGCGACCACGCACTGGTCGACGGCGGCGCAGTTGGCGGCCGGCCACCCCGAGATCACCGTGGACCCCGATCCGATCTTCGTCCGCTGTGGCAGCGTCTGGACCGGCGCCGGGATCAGCGCCTGCATGGATCTCGCGCTGGCACTGGTCGCCGAGGACCTGGGGGAGGAGGTCGCGCTGACGGTGGCCCGGCAGTCGGTCATGTATCTCAAGCGGCAGGGCGGCCAGAGCCAGTTCTCGGTTCCGCTGAGCCGGCCGGCCGCGACCCGCCGCGATATCGACGAGCTGCGGATGCTCATCGTCGACCACCTGGACGGCGACCTGTCCGCCACCACCCTCGCGGCCCGGATGTGCCTGAGCGAGCGCCACTTCGCGCGGGTCTTCCGCCGCGAGACCGGGACCACGCCGGGCGCCTACGTCGAGGCCGTCCGGGTGGAAGCGGCCCGCCGCCTCCTCGAGAGCACCGACCAGCCCTTGGCGCAGGTCGCCATCGCGTGCGGGCTCGGCTCGGTGGAGACGCTCCATCGCGCCCTGCGCAAGCAGATCGGCACGACGCCGGCGGCCTACCGCCGGCGATTCCGCCTGACCGCCTGACACTCCCGCCTCGCCGGTCCCGCGCGTCGCGCGAGACCGCGCTTCCCCCTGCCCAGAAAAGGTTCATCGATGGTCTTTCCGCAATCATTGAGTACGCTGCGCGAGCGCCCGTATCGGCTGCTGTGGACCGCGCGCGGCGTCTCCGCGCTGGGCAACGCGATGATCCCGGTGACCGTGGTCTTCGCCATCCTGCGCTCCGGCGGCAGCGCCCTCGCCGTCGGCCTCGTGCTGACCTGCCAAGCCGTCGGCCAGGTGGCGATGCTGCCGGTGGGCGGAGTCTGGGCCGACCGGCTGTCCCGCAAAGTCGTGCTGATGGCGACCGACGCCATCCAAGCCATCTGTTACGGCCTGCTCGCCGTGCTGACCTTCCTGCAGCACGTGGCGGTGTGGCAGTTCGCCGTCACCTACACGATCGCCGGGATGGCTTTCGCATTCTTCACCCCGGCCTCCCGGGCCGTCATTCCCGAAGTGGTCCGCGCCGAGCACCTGCAACCGGCGAATGCCCTGTTGGGCCTGACCGACAGCACCACCAAGGTGGTCGGCCCGGCGCTCGCCGCCCTGCTGTTGGCGATCTCCAGCCCCGGTACGGCGATCCTCGTCAACGCCGTCAGCTTCCTACTGAGCTTCGTGCTGCTCGCCCGGATGCGCCCGCACCGGCAGCCGCAGCGATCCGAGCGGCAGCACTTCTTGGCAGATCTGCGCGACGGCTGGCGGGCGGTGGCCCAGCGCCGCTGGTACCTGGCCAACCTGCTCACCTGGGGAGTGTGGAACTTCGCGATCGCGTTCTTCTTCGTCCTGGGCCCGGTCGTGATGCAGGACGGCCACGGCGGAGCCACCGCCTGGAGCGCGATCATGGTCACCGGCTCGGTCGGCTCGATCGTCGGCGGGCTGGCAGCTCTGCACTACCGGCCCCGTCGCCCACTCGCCACCGCGAACGCGGTCGCCGTGCTCGGGGCCGGCCCGCTGGCCCTGCTAGCTCGGCCCGCCCCGGTCTACGCCATCGCGATCGCCGTGGCGGTGGCGTTCGCGATGACGTCGTTGGTCAACGAGGTTCTGGCGACCACCCAGCAGCAGTTGTTCCCGGAAGAGCTGTTGGCCCGGGTCAGCTCGCTGGACTGGATGATCTCGATGCTCGCCATGCCCGCCGGCTACGCCGCCGCGGCTCCAGTCGCCGAACTGCTCGGTACGCGTACGACGCTGCTGGTCGCAGCGGCCCTCATCGGCACCCCGTGCCTGCTGCTGAACATTCTGCCGGGGGTGCGTTCGGTTCAGCGCTTCCCCGACGGCACCATCGGCATCGCAGCGATCAGCGGGCGAATGCCGACCGCAGCCGCGAACCGTTGATGGGCACCGCGGCGGCGGCGAGCGCCAGCGCGCAGATCGCTTGCAGTGCGATGAACCACCCAGGCAGCTCGCCCAGGAACACGTCGACGGCGACGATCGCCGGCGGCACCACCACGGAGATGATGCGCATCCGCAGGTACGCCCACCGCGCACCGCGCGAGGCGAAGCCGGAGAACACGTAGGTGACGATCGCACTGGCCAGTACGCCCGCCGAACGGCCCCACATGAACCCGGTCACGGCGTACCCGTTGGCCGACAGTGCGGCCACCAGGCCGAGGACCGCCGTGCCGAGCAGGCCGTAGACGAGGACGAGAGTGCGGGCGGGGCGGAGAAGATCGGGGTAAGTCATGCCGTCGACGGTAGGAAGTTCAAGATCGACGCGGTATGCGGCCAAGCCCACGCAACGGTGGGCCTAGCCCCACTCCTGTCTGGGCCTACGCGAACGCCGACGGCGGCTGACCCTCCCTCGTATGAGGTCAAGTTCGTACAAGAAGCTCGGCCTTCGGCGGTCGACAATCGGTTCATGCAGACGACACCTGTCAACGTGACCGAGGCCCTGACCACCTTCGACGATGTCTACAGCCCCCGGATCGTGGCCCGGGTGAACGACTACGACGTGCGGATCGCGCACACCGAGGGCGAGCACGTCTGGCATGTCCACGACGACACCGACGAGTTCTTCCTCGTGCTCGACGGCCGGTTCGACGTCGCGATCCGGGACGCCGACGGCAACGAGACCACGGTGGTGCTGCGCAAAGGTGACACCTTCGTCGTGCCGAAGGGCGTCGAGCACAAGCCGTCGTCGCCCGGCGGGGCGATCCTCATGTTCGAACCGTCCGGGACCGCGACGACCGGCGATCGTCATGAGGGCGAGATACCGGACCATGTCGACAGCACCACCGGTCACCAGTTGACCTGAGCTCCGCCCCGAACCCGCGAGGCAGCGGGCTCGGGGCGGTCAGCGGCGGTGGTCAGCCGTCCACGCTGGTGTGGGTGGCTGTGTCGCAGTACGAGCCGGTGGTGTCGCCGCTGCCGTCGACCAGGCAGACCTTCAGCTTCACCGTGTCGCCCGCGCGTACGTTGCCGTCGATGAACGGGTCCCAGACGAGGTCGGCGCCCGCGACGCCGTTGCCGTTGTACTTCGATCCGAGGCTGTAGGTCAGATCGCCGGCCGAGGTGTGCTCGGTGACCCAGGCCCACGCCCGGATCCCGTGGCTGTCGGAGCAGTTGTCGCGGATCAGGACGTAGTCGTCGTTGTTGCCGCCGCCGGCCGCGCCCTCGCCGTAGTCGACGAAGATGGCCGACCCGCACGAGTTGGTGGTGATCGCGGCGAACCCGTCGTTGTACGAGGCGAACGCGGGGTTGGACAGCAGCAGGACCGTGCCGATGCTCGCGGCGGCGAGGGTCGACACCCTGCGGGCGGACCGTCCGAACGGGAGTTTCATGTGCACCCACCTTTGTGGAGAGACATTGAGCGGGTACCGATCATGACGGACCGCCGTCCGTTGATCAAGAGCTGCGTCAGTCGAGGTCGGCGAGCTTTCGCAGGAGCCGCGTCAGCTGGCGCCGTTCCGCCGCGGACAGCGGCGCGAGCACCTGTTCTTGAACCTCGTCGACGACGCGATCGAGGTCGCGGAGCCGGGCGCTGCCCGCAGCCGTGATGGAGACGATGTTGCGGCGACGGTTGCTCGGGTTCGTCGAGCGTCCCACAAGTCCCCGCTCTTCCAGGTCGCCGAGTACGGCGACGACGTCGCTGCGGTCGACACCGGAGGAGCGCCCGAGATCGGCCTGGCCGACCGGTCCCCATTCCTCCAGCGTGGCGAGCAGGCGGTAGTGGTAGCTGCGGAGTCCGTCGCCGCCCGCCGCGAAACCGTCGTTCAGCAGACCGCGCGATCGTTCGTAGTTCCGGCTGATCAGCCAGGTCGTCCGGTCGCGTACGCGGGACGGGGCGGTCGCCGGCCGCATCACCTGGTCAGGCACGTGCTCAGCGTAACACTTGTTGGTGTCACCAACATATCGTATGTTGGTGACACCAACATTGATGCGCGATCCGAGAAGGAGCCGTCATGCTCACTGTGCCCATCGAGGCCGACGTCGCCGCTACGACCCCAGCCGTCCGCGTACTGGTGATCGGGCGTAGCGAGAACGTGCTGACCGACCTGGTTGCGATCCTGCGGACCAACGGGTACGCCGCCGGTGCGACCAACGAGTTCGACCGCGTCCTCGAGCTGTTCGACGTCAACCGGCTTGACGTCGTCGTCTTCGGCGGAATGGTGCCGCCGGACACCAATGCGTACCTCCGCGAAGAGATCACGAACCGGAACGCGGACGTGACCTTCGTCCAGGGCTACGCGGGAATTCCCGGGCTGGTGGCCATGCAGGTCCAGGCCGCCGTCGCCGACACCACCGACGAGCCGGCCAGCTCGGTCACGTATGACGCCGGGATGCGTACGCTCGGCGTCTCGCTCGCCGCGCCTCGGCAGGTGTCTGTGGTCGCCTGGTGGGCCACCTCGTTCACGCCACCGGAACCGAAGAGCACCTCACGGGTGCTCGTCGACACCGAACTTCCGGCCGGTCGCCACGACGTCGCCATTCCGCCGGACGTGCCCGCCCAAGCGTCGTTCGCGACGGTCTCTGTCGGCCCGGCCGTGCACACCCTCATCGTGGGAGCCATGCCGACCGGGACGACCATGGCGCGATTCCCTGGCACGGCGGGCCCGGAATAAATCGATTGCCTCGGCTAGCCTCCTCGGGCCAGCATGCGCGGATGGAGATCCGTCGGCTCGATCCGCAGGACGTGACCGCCGCCGCCGGCTGGTACGAGGCGTTCCGCTCCGGTGGCGTCGCCGACCGTGAGGCGCCGACGTTCTTCGCCGCCGAATCGGTGCTCGGACCCTTACGCGACAACGAAGCGCGGCACGCGTACGGCGCTTGGGCGGGGGACACGTGTCTCGGTGCTGCCCTGCTGCACCTGGAAAAACCGCCTAACACGCACCTGGCGGAGATCGAACTCAACGTGCCTCCGGCGTACCGCAACCGCGGCGTCGGCGGCGCGCTGTTCGACACGGCGATCGGCGTGGCCGCCGACGACGGGCGGACCCGCTGCTCGACCGAACTCAACGTGCCCCGCGCGTACACGCTCGATTCCTTTCCCGGCGGCCGGTTCGCTCTCGCGCGCGGCTTCACCAGCGTCTTGTCCGAGCAGCGCTACCTGCTGGATCTGCCGTTCGACGAGGCCGGCCTCGCGGTACTGTCCAGCTCCGCGACGACCGGCTACGCGGTCGAGTCCTGGACCGGCCCGGTCACCGCGGCCCGCGCGGAGGTCTTCGCCCAGATGCGTACGCAGATGGAGCGGGACGTGCCGGCAGGCGAGCGCGATCACGAGCCGCCGACTTTTGACGCGGACCGGGTCCTCAGCGGTGATGCCGCGACCGCCGCGCGAGGCTGGGGACTGGTGACCACGCTGGTGCTCGACCCGGCCGGCGCTCCGGTCGGATACACGCGGATCTACGTCAATGCCGACGGCGTTCACGCCCAGCAGGACGACACCTTCGTGCTGCGCGCGCACCGTGGCCATCGGCTCGGCGCCCTGGCCAAGGCCACGAACATGCGGCAGCTCGCCGCACAGCATCCGACCGTGCGGCATCTGCACTCGTGGACCGCCGACAGCAACACCGCGATGCGGGCCATCAACGCCCGATTCGGGTTCCGCCCGGTGGAGGCGATGCACGTGCTCGAAGCCGATTTGCCCTGACCATAGTGGACAGATCGGCTGTCGAGAGTGATCATCATGTCTATGCGCAGTCGTCTCCGGTTCGCTCCAGCGGTCGTGCTCCCACTCGCCATGCTCTTCGCGACGGTCGCGCCGACGACTGGGGCGGGCGCGGCGGTGACGCCACCGATCTCGGCGAGCTCGGCCGTGGCAGCGGTCGCCGCACCGGAGCTGCGGGTCGTGACGTGGAACGTCTGCGGAGAAGCGGGTGGACCGGCGGGCAGCAACTCCTACTGCCCTTACCGCAACGATCCGGAGCACAAGGCGCAAGCCATCGCCGACGTCGTTGCCCAGCACGATGCGAACGTCGTCCTGCTGCAAGAGATCTGTGGCGGAGAAGCCGGTAGTCAACTGAGCCTGCTCGCTCAAGACCTCGGTCCCGAGTGGAGCGTGGTGCATGCCACGGCGGCCCGCCCGCTGGACGGCGCGAGCTACTGCCGTGGCGTCGGCACCGACGATCTCAAGGGTGACATCGGCGAAGCCATCGCGGTGAAGGCGACGATCACCGAGACCACCCGCCAGCCGACCGTCCCGACGACACCCACCGTCGACCGGCAACAACTGCCGCTGCTGTGCGTACGCACGCTGGAATGGACCAGCCGGATCTGCACCACACACATCCTGGCCACCGCCGGTGACCCACGCCGAGCCGGACAGATCGACAACGTCCGCGCCCTCGTCTGGCCGGACCGCCACGACCTCGTGCTCGGCGGCGACTTCAACCTGTTCCCCGACAGCGATCTGCTGCAACGGCTGGAAGAAGCCTTCGACGAGTGCGACCGGCACTCCTACGGCAGTGGCGACACGGTCAACGAGGTCACGCACTTCGCCTGGTCGGCCAGCGGTGGCACCTGGCGTAAACGCGACCACATCTTCGCCGCGCTGCCGGGCGCAGGCACGCTGTTCCGCTACTGCGACGCCGACCTGTCGCGAGTGGACGTCTCTCAGTTCGGCCTGCCCCAGCCCACCGGCGACTCCGACCACGCGCCGCTGATCGGCATCCTGCGGACGCGTACGCCGTCAGGTCCTGCGGCGATCGACGGCGACCTCACTGGTGACGGGCGGCCAGACCTGGCCGCGATCGACACCAGCGGCAAACTGCGCCTCTACGAAGGACGCGGCGACGGGTCGATCACGTGGCCAAACGGCGTCATCGGCACCGGCGGCTGGAGCGGCGCGGCGATCAGCCACCGCGGCGACTTCACCGGCGACGGCACCGAAGACCTCCTCGCCCGCGTCGGCGACAGCCTGTACGTGTACCCCAACCGAAGCTACGGCCGGCTTGCCGACCGCATCACCATCGGGAGCACCGGCTGGTCGGCGGTTTCCCAAGTACTCAGCGTCGGCGACCTCACCGGCGACGGCTATCCCGACGTGGTGGCGATCCGCAACGACCAGCTGTATCTCTACCCAGGCGACCCCGCCCACCGCCCAGCCCTGCTCGCCCCCCGCCTCATCGGCACCGGCGGGTGGGGCGTGATGACCCTCAGCGCTCCCGGCGACGCCGACCGCGACGGCCGACCCGACCTGCTGGCACGCGACACCACCACCGGCGTCCTGTACCTCTACCGAGGCCGGGCCGACGCCACGTTCGCCGCGCGCACCATCTTCGGTACGCGCGGCTGGACGCCCACCAACCGCCCACTGATCGCCGCCAGCGACGCTGACGGCAACGGGACGGTCGACCTATGGGCGACGGCAGGCGACGGGACGCTCCAGTTCTACGCCGGCGACGACAGCTCCGGGACCCCCACAGACGGCCCTCGAACCCAGGTCGGCGACAGCGGCTGGGGCTCGATCACCCGGATCAGCTGACCGACCCTCGCCCTTCCTCGGCCGGATCCCGGAGGCCGGCGAACAGGTCGTCCTCGGGAGTCGGCGCGCCGGTGGTGTCGTGCACCCGGATGAACGTCTCCATGCCCATCAGCTCGGTGAACTTCTCCTTGCCCATACGCAGGAAGAAGATGTTCTCCCCCTGACTGGCATGCGCAGCGAGCGCGTCATATTTCTCCGACCCGTACGCCTTGGTATCCACCCAGGAGGTGACCTGGTCGTCGGGCGTACCCATCTCCGACCAGTCGATCTCCTGCTCGTCATCGCGAGTGGGCTGCTCGTCCCACTCGACGCCGAGCTCGGCCATCCGCTCCTGGAACCCCGCCATCCAGGACCGGGGGATCGCCGACCAGTAGACCTTCGCCACCGGCGCCTCTTCCAACGCGGCCATCGTGATCCGGTGCGCCTGAATGTGGTCCGGGTGACCGTAGCCGCCGCGCTCGTCGTACGTGACGATCACGTCGGGCTCGTAGCGCCGGATAAGCTCGGCCAGCCGAGCGGCAGCCGTCTCGACCGGCACAGTCCAGAACGAGCCGGGCGCCTCATTGGTCGCCCAGCCCATCATCCCCGAATCGGGATAGCCGAGCAGCTCCAGATGATCAACCCCGAGCACCTTGGCCGCAGCCTCCAACTCGGCCCGCCGGAGCGTCGCGACCGCCTCCGGGTCGTGCCCGTCATCACCGGGTTTGACCCCACCGGGCCCGTCACCACACCGGCCGTCGGTGCAGGTTACGACAACTGTTCGGATGCCTTCAGCGGCATAGCGCGCGAGTACGCCGCCGGTGGAACTGGCCTCGTCATCGGGATGGGCGTGAACCGCCATGAAGGTAAGCACGCTTCCGACCCTACGTCGCGCCTCCGACAGACCTGATCCGTTTTCGAAGCGCTCAGTCCTGGGGCCAGGCGGCCAGCGCCAGTTCTGCCGTTTCGGAGAGTTCTGTGGTTGTCGCGCCGTCGCGGGCGCGCTGTGACATGCCCTGGATGACGGCGGCGAAGTACGCGGCCAGCGCGCGCGGGTTGGCCGCGGCGGACAGTTCTCCCTGCCGCTGCGCGGTCTTCAGGCGTGTCTCGAAGGCTTCCAGGTTCGCGTTACGCAGGTCGCGCAGGAATTCCGCGACGTCGGCGTCCTGGACGGTGACGTTGGTGGTGGCGCTGATGGTCAGACAACCGGCCGGGTGGGACGGGTCGGGGTAGACGACCGCCGCCTCGCGAAGGATGCGGCGGAACGCGTCACGGGCTGCGGGCTCCGCTTCCAGGGCTGCGGCGATGAACGCCCCGACGGGGGAGCGTCCGTAGCTGCGGACGACCTCTTTGAACAGGGACTTCTTGTCCCCGAACGCCGCATAGAGGCTGCCGGGCTTGATGCCCATCGCCTGGGTCAGCTCGCCGATGGAGGTGGCCTCGTAGCCGTGTTCCCAGAACAGCAAGGTGGCGGCCGTCAGGGCAGTCGTTCGGTCGAACGACGGCGGTCGTCCACGCTTCACGCCTGGTGCGCTCATGCCTTGATTCTAGAGCGAGCGCTCAAGAATTTGTGTTACCGTGCTTTCTTGAGTCAACGCTCAAGAAATGGGGAGGCGGGCGACTGCCATGGAGACAGGACCACTTGAGGGCAAGATCGCGCTGGTCACCGGCGGCAGCCGAGGCATCGGCCGAGCCATCGCCGAACGACTCGCCCGGGACGGCGCCACCGTCGGCGTCGCCTACGCCCGCGACGAGGCGGCGGCGAGCGAGACCGTCGAGCGAATCCGCAAAGACGGCGGGCTGGCCTTTGCGGTGTGCGCGGAACTAGGACGACACGGTGATGCGACGCGCTTGTGGGCCGCGTTCGACGCTGCGGGCAAGGACCACGTGCCCGACGGGAAGCTCGACATCATCGTCAACAACGCCGCCATCGGACGCAGCGCGGCGCTGACCTCGTTGACCGAGGACGGGTTCGACGAAGTCTTCGCCGTGAACGTGCGTGCGCCGTTCTTCATCGTGCAGCAGGGGCTGTCCCGTCTGCGGGACGGCGGCCGGATCATCAACATCTCCAGCGGTGCGGCCAGCCTGGCCATGCCAGAGATCATCGCGTACGGCGCAACCAAGGGTGCCCTGGACACCTTCACCCTCAATCTCGCCAAGGAACTGGGCCCGCGGGGCATCACGGTCAACTCGGTGGCCCCCGGAATCGTCGATACAGACACCAATGCGGGCTGGCTTCGTGGCAACCCGCAGGCCGAGGCGTACGCGGCGTCCTTGGCTGCGTTAGGCCGGGTCGGGCAACCGGAAGACGTGGCCGACATCGTGGCCTTCCTCGCGTCCAACGATGCGCGCTGGGTGACCGGCCGGGTCGTCGACGCCACCGGAGGCGCCGGGCTGTGAACCGTTCCTGCCTGGAGCACGGTGCGCCAGGCTGATTCGGGGACCACCTGGGCGCTCAGCGGTGCTGGGCACGTGTGCGATCACGGTCCCAGCACCGCTGCACGGTTTCCGGTGAGCCCACACCGCAGGCCTTCGTTCTGCGGGTTCGCCCACCGTCAAGCGGCTACGGGACGGCCAGCCTCAGGAAGCACTGTCCGTGACCACATAGGAGCACGGTGAGCACGCGGCTGGACCTTGCTCGGCGAACCACCGGCAGGAGCGGCGAATCGCACACTTCGGCAGGTCGAGCTGTGGCGCTCCGGTGCTCTGATATGACTCCACCGCCTTGGCTGCCAGTCCACAGTTCTCCCCCGTCCAGAAGCCGCAACCGGTGGTGACGCAGGGACCCGCGAACCGGTAATTGCGCTCCAGGGGCCCCTGCGACTCGTCCAGGCTCTCCCGGATCGCGTCGAGTGGCACCTGCGGAGTCACGTACGCCACTGTCCGCGCCGGTGTGATCATCCCGAGGAATACGGTGGAGTTCTCGACCGAAGTACTCGGGCACATCCGCTCCACGTCACCCGTCATCTCGGCACCCGCCTACTGGTAGAAGCCGATGTCGTTGATCTTTTGGCCGATCTCGTCGGCGAAGGGACCGTGGATGACGACAAGGCCCCACCACTCCGGACGCAGCTTGATGTTGCTGTGTCCCACCATGACGGGATTCGTCAGGCGGGCGACGTCCTGCAACGCGGCCAGGCCGGCCCGCTGAATCTCGGCGGAGATGTGGGACTTGGCGGCCTCGTCCAGTTCGACCCCGTCGACGGCGAAGCGGAATTCGCTACGTGCCATGCGTACTCCTCACAGTTCTGTTCCGAGGCCGCGCCGAAGCGTGGCGCGGGTGAAATTCGCCCAGCCGGCGCGGCTGGAGATGCTGCCCTCGCGGCCGGACCAGCGGATGGCCCGGCCCGCCGCCTTCTCCCAGTCCGAAGACGCGTCCTGCCACACGGTGGCGAGAGCGGTCCGCACGAATCCGACCTGCGCGGGTGATCCGGAGAATCCGGCATGCCCGTCGGCGACCCGAATGTGCGTGTCGGCCAGCGTCACCGAGGAGAAGTGGTGGTGGAGGCTGGCGACCGTGGCCCAGTAGCGGGCATCGCGCTCGCGGGCGTCGAAACCGCTGTGACGGCGATCGGCGCGCGTGTACGCGATACCGGTCAGCAAGAACGCCTCGCCATCTGGCGTGGTCCCTGCCGATTGCACCTGGAACGGTGCGATCCAGCTGGTGGGTGCGTTGGCCCACCAGAATCGCAACCATTCGCTGAGCCGCTCGTGGAAGTCCGGCGCGTACTGCAAGGTGACGCGTCGCCCCTCCGGCGAAGTGGTGATGGCCTTGCCGAGCTGGTCCCGATCGACGAGTGCTGCGGCTGTTCGGACGTCAGCGCCTGTAGCGGCAACCGCCGGCGTGCCCAGCGCGAGGACCGAACCTGCGGCGGCCGCGCTGATGACCGTTCTTCGGGACATCGCTGACGATGTGGGTCCCATAGGCCCCCTTTCGTTTGATTATACTGATGCATAACGATAGATCAATCAGCTCGGGCCGAGGTGTCGGAAAGTTGTCGTCATCGATATTGACAGGTGGCGCTGTCGTGTGCGCAGTACGGCGCGCTCTGGGCATCTGTGGATGCGGCATGATCAGGGTCAATTTCGTGTCGCTATGGCAACGTGGAAATGACCCTGATCATGATCAGCGCGGGTGTCGGCGTCGATGGTTGCCCGGAATAGCAGAAGAGCCGGTCGAAATCGACCGGCTCAATCTTTGGTGCGCCGTGGTCAGCGAAACCCGAACCGGTTTCTGCTGGTCACGGGTGATCCCCTGCCGGTTGCGCCGATCCGACAGGGTGGCAGTGGAACCGCATGAGCTGGGAGCGGGATTTGGCCACCCGCCAGGCGAGTCTGGACCGAGCCTGCCGATGCCGTTGGCACCGGCCCTTACGACGCGTAAGACAACGCGGGGCAAAATCCCAAATAAGACATGCCGACTCGAGAGAAGTCCCACCGCAACCCACTGACCCTGACTTAGGCCGCCCGGACCGCGAAAGCCCTCATCGCTAAATATCCAGGAGATGCGGCCCGAATGATGGAATAGATGTATGCGGAATGGCAGACAATAGACTACTTAGGAGAGCAGAATCTTCGCTCGTCGCATAGATTATCTGCGTCGCAGAACTGTTATCGCGAAGGCGCTCTAGGAATGATGCAAGGCTCGTCCGATTAGTCTCCTGCTGTCTGGGCTCATCGAGCACTAGGATGCCGAGATGGTGACTGCCTGAATGCTCCCGAGCGGCTTCCATCAAAGCTGTATGATAGGCCCACTTGGTCCGAATGGTATCGGACGCACTCATCCCCATAGAAACGTCGAAGCTCAATTCGAAGCCATCATCCACCGGCAGCAGAGTCCGATCGTCGATGGTTACATCGTTCGGAGAAAGACTCCGGAGCCCGTACGCCCGTAGCTGAGACGTAAAGCTCTGACGAAAGGTTGAGAGTCGTGCGACGTCGGCGGCCATCATTGGGCTTGAATCAAGGGCCCGCCTTCGTCGCCGAAGGTCCTCTAGCCTCGTCGCAAGCTCATCCAGCTCCTCCTCAACCGTCTCCACGACAGACGTCGCTCGCTCCGAATCCCTAAGCAAAGTCTCCAGTTTGAGTCTTTGCTGCACGTCCGCGATACTAGGTGCGGCTGACGGGCCGATCAGCTCATCGCGAAGCAGCCGAACATGATCACGTGCAGATGCCAGTTCCGACTCGGCCGAGGTGAGACGGACGCGTATGTCGTCGGCACGTTCCTTGGCCGCAGCTTGGAGACTATTCAGCGTCACGCGTTCGGCATTTAATAACGCGATGTTGTCTTCAATAGTACTCACGTACTGGGTTGCAACATCTCGATTGTCGACGCTCTGCTCGCATGTTGGACATCGTCCTTCTGCGATAAGCGGCAACTCGAATTCTCCGCCGATGGCCCGTAACTTCGTGACATCCTGAAGACGCTGTTTGTCATTTTCAATCTGGGCACGCCGGGTTGCCGCAGCATCCTGATCGGCCTGCGCAAACTCCAGTTGCTCCTGAAGATTTCGTACTATAGCTCCAGCCTTGTTAACTGCAGCCTCGGCGTTGGCCAAGTCCACACGGCTGCGGCTCGTCCTTTCGCCTGCAGTCTGAGGAACGGCACTTAGCAACGCTAGATCATTACGCCAACGCCCCATTGCCGCGTCTAGCGGGACCCACTCACCGTCGACGCTCGCTTCGAGTATAAGCGTCACGCGTTGCGATGAAACCACGGGCGTCGCAGAGCCACCTACAATACGAAAGCCTTCAGTGGAGGCTGATCCGACAGCACGGCCAATTGCCGCCTGCCATGACCTCGCAATCTCGATGTCTTCTTGCCGCAACGCCTCGCGTTGCCTTAGGGTCTCAAGTGTTGACAAACCAAGTACGAATTCGACTCCTCGTCGCAGTGGTTCCTTGACGCCATAATGTGTTGGCACACGCGGGGCGACACCTGACCAGCCGAATTTCTGCTCAATGAAGAACAGCGGGAAAAGTATCTCGAAATACAGGCGCGTCTCGCCACCGGCAAAGTTCGGCACGGAGGGAAGCGTCCATCCAACATATTCCTCAAGCAGCCGATGGAACCCGACTTCACTAGTAGTAGCGTTGGCCTCTCGGACGAACATGTCTCTACGGCGAGCCGTTTCGAGACCTTCTTCGGACTGCGCCATCCATACGTGCACGAGAGTAGTTTGCAGGTCCTGGCTCACACCCCAACGGCGAACCCGTAGGTATCTTCCACCTCCGTTGCGAACCGTAAGGGTTATGTGCGATTCGATTACGCTTCCTCGGCCACGAGTTGTCTCGATGACGTTGGTCAGTGCGGGGCCAAGCGGCGACCGGCGTGAAGCAGAAAATGCGCCTTCCAGGCCCAAGGCATATACCAGACCCTGTAGCAACGTAGATTTGCCCCAGGAGTTAGGAGCGTTTAGAACATTCAAGCCGTTGTTGAAGCGTGCTTCATACCTGGACTCACCCAGCGTGCTTTGAACATTTAGCGAGATGCTTACAAGCTCCATGGCTATGTCCCCGAAGCAATCGGTCGGCGCAGCGGCGCTCTATCACCAAGCCGCCTCCACATGCCGGCCTCAGTGATTTGCCCCAGACTCACAATGAGATGTTGCTCAGCAGCCATGAGATCCTCGGCCTGGTCTCTAATGGCGGCCACGAACTGACCTCCCCTCTCGGTTAGCATTTGGCGGCCGTTATCCTTTTGAGTAATTAGCCCCGAAGCTTGAGCAAGCCGCAGCGTATCATCCAAGCTAGGGTCCCAAGCGCGAAGCGTCCGAGGCGCACCAGCGGTGTTGTTCCAGAGTTGCACCAGAGCGCGCCCATTCTGCTCATCACGTAACGCCCAAGACAAGACATGCAACTGCTCCAGCGAGGCCGATTTGCCCCGGCACGAGGAAAGGCAGAGCAGGATGGAAGCAACCCGCCAAGCGGCGCGATCCCTTCCGGCCAAGGGAAGCGCCACCTGATCAAGGCGGAGTGCACCCGCCGGAAGTGGGCGGCGTGTTGGACGATTCCGGCCAGCGAGAGACGATGGCGGATACGGCGGCGCGATGTCAGACCCTCGTTCGAACGGCGTCATGGCGCCACCCGGAAGCGAAGAGGGCACGCTATCCACCACACGGCAACATAATGTCGCGCTAGACTTATGCACGCGATCTGAGATAGGGCGGGGACGTCAGTCGCGAATCCGTTCGCTAACGTTGAAATTAGAGCGTCGAGATCTGGAGCGCTCGCTGCGCTGCCGAGATTGCGTGTAAGGCCTCGGCACACTAACGCAGCACGCTTGGATACGGAATCAAACGCTAGGCTATATCTATCCCGTAGCGCCTCTAACTGCGCTTGCCCATAAATGTATTCCCAAAGAGTGTCTTGAGAATACTCCGTGAGCCATTCTTCGTCCGCAGCGAGATCCGGATGGACCATGAGCTTTTCGCGAAGCCGCAAGCCAATTTCATCCGCCGCTGCCGCAGACTCAATCTGCTCCGGAGTTGGCTCATCTACCCGGAGATTGATCGTTGGCCTTGCCCCAACACCCATCGCAGCTAGCTCCGCTGCGAACATCTCGCGATCGGACGCTACTAGTATCTCGAACGACTCATGACACCATTGCGAGCGAGGCGCCTCCGCACGCACTTTTGCGCTCTTGTATCGCGCATACTTCACGAGCTCTTTGTCGTCATATTCTGGCGTTAGCAGCACCCATCGCCGAATCAGATACGAGCTGCCGAGAAGCCGCATGGTCTCCGCCTCTTCGACCCGCAGCTTCCGTATATCAGTTCGAATCTTCTTCTTTTGTCCCTCGGTGATTGCGCTTATCGTAACCGCATCATCGGGCGCGTAGCACTGGTATACGACGCCATCATCTAGCCTGAATGCTTCGAGACCGCCATCACCGTTCGTACGATCTGGAATGAACTGGATGTCGGGGCCATAGCGCACGCCAAGAAGCGTGCAGCAATGATCTTGCCATTCACTTCCGGCCCACTGTACTCGTACAGACATCCGAACGCCCCACAGCTAGAGCATCTATCCCTGTTGGTATTGCCGGATCGTAACGAATCGTCAACGCACTGTGAACCCCCAAACGTGGATCACTGCGAACCGCCAAGCTCTTGAAAGTGAGCCGGGAGGTCGGTCCACGCGGAACGTCTGCAATGGATCAACCCAGCGTCTGCGCATGCGGATCAATTACAGCGCCCTCTAGTCGAAGGCTCAACCTAGTCGATGCGGAGATTCGCCAGCATCGAGCTTGTCCGTAAGAGTGAAACGGCGGGTCAGTCTCGCAGCAGGAGACGGTCCGCCGCAGTCTGCGTCCGAGCCCAGGGTGTTCCCGCCAGTACTTGGTGATCTTGCAACGTTTAAATCGACAGGCGCTGTCTTGCACGCTACGGTGCGGGGTCATGCGCCGTGCAGTGTTATGGGACATCGATCACACGCTCATCGAGACCCGCGGTGTAGGCCGCGAGCTGTATCAGGCGGCGTTCGAGCGGGTCACAGGCGTTCCGTTTCGTCGAGCGGCATCAGTGTCCGGCAGTACGGAGTTCCGGATCTTCTCGGAGACGCTGACGCTGCACGGCGTCCCGGCGGCGGGTGAGCTGACCATGGCATACGCGAAGGCCCTCGCTGCATTGCATGTCGAGCGCTACGCCGAACTGCGGGAGCGCGGTCGAGCGTTGCCAGGGGCACGCAACGGCCTTGTCGCACTCGATAAGAAGGGGTACCTACAGACCGTCGTGACAGGCAACCTCCGAGCCGTCGCCGTCATTAAGCTGCAGGCTTTCAGCCTCGACGACCTGCTAAATCTGCAGGTGGGCGCGTTCGCCGAGGACGGCGAAGATCGCGAAGAACTCGTCCGCGTCGCCATGACCAGGACCGCCGCTGACCGCGCTGTACTAATCGGCGACACACTCTCCGACGTCGCTGCTGCGAGGGCCAACGGCGTAGCCGTCATCGGCGTCGCAAGCGGACGGTCCAGCGTCGAAGAGCTTCGTAGCGCCGGAGCCGACCTCACCCTGGCCGACCTCACCGATCTGGACGAAGTGATCGCGGCCGTCGATCGTCTGACTACGGTATGAGGCCGATTCGTTCGCAGATTCCGCGAAGTTCAGCGTCGACTGCACGCGTATGCGCCCGGTGCAGGAGAAGCCGCACCAGCTCCGCCACGAGCGGCGCGCTGTGAACCTTTTGCGGCGCAATTCGTTCGGCGGCAAGGATCATGCGAAGGGCCTGCTTGTCGCTCTCGGAGCGAGCGAGAGCCCGTGCCGTATCGAGGTAGAAAGCCGCTTGGCGGCTGGGCGACGGCACGGCCTGCGGGTTGACCGCGCGCGCCAGAGTGACAGCGCGACCCGGATCGCCACCGTCGGTCTCCATAGAGACGCGCCAGAAGCCGATATTCGCCGGCCCGAACATGAGGCCGAAAGTGTCGGTATCGCCGACCTGCGCGGCGAGTCCATCAGCGGCCGAGAGCCGATCTGCGGCCTCGGCCACTCGGCCCATACCTGCGAGCGCGTTTGCGCATGTCAGATGGAGCTGGCCGAGCACTTCGATGTAGCCGAAGGCGCTCGCGGTCGTGCTGAGGTCGTCCGCGCCGCGTGAGGCAAGCGTGAACGTTCGCTGGTAGGAGCCACAGCTAGTCGCGGCGTTCGCTCGGGTCCATGCGGCGAGGCCAAGCATCACTGGATCCTCAAGCAGCTCAGCAGCCTGGTGTGCACGTTCGGCTGCGAGCCACGTCTCGGCCGGGTAGCCGACGTGCCGAAGCACGAACGAGATTGTGTCGCAGACCTGGACGAGCAGCCGCAGGGCTGTCTCTCGATCTGGCCCGAACGCTGCGGCGTGGAGTCCACGCAACGCTTCGCCAGCTCGTCGCCCGGCGCCTACGTAGTCACATCGGGCTCGGAGGTCGCGGATAAGGAGTTCCTCGCGTTCGAGCTGCTCGATGGGCACCGGCAGGGTATAGGGCGGCTCCGTCAGGTCGGTCTCGATGAGCGCCAGTCGGATTGAGGAGACGCTCGCCTGCGCTTGCGCGGTCGCCTTATCAGTCGGTATGACCGGTCCTCCGGTGAGTTCGCTTGTGGAGCAGCGCAAAGCGGTGGCGATGGCGGCGAGGGTGTAGCGGTTGTCGGCGCCCATCTGGCCGGTCTCGATCCGGGACCACGTTGAATGGTGGATTCCGGCTCGGTCGGCGGCCAGGCGGACGCTCATGCCCAGAACTTTGCGGCGCTCGCGGATGCGTTCGCCGATCGGCCTATCCATCACCACCGCCAATGCCCGCCCCCGATCGCCATCGATATCACCGTACGCGCATTCGACCGCACTGGTGGTGCGGATCTGCACCGACCTGGCTGTTAGTCGGGCATACGGTCCGGGCATCGGCATCCATCACGGACTTTGATCAGGTCGGACTCAGGTCCGCCGGGAGGAGACGGACTGCCATGCGCCACAACGCTTGTCTCATCGCCAACTCGGGGATCCTGCGCCCGCCGGAGGTGGCGGGGTGAGGACCTCTTTCGACTTTCCCGATGACCTGCCGCGGAGGAAGCGGAATCTGCCCGACTGGTCGAGTCTGGAAGACGTACGCACTTGGCGGTTCCGGCCTGTCCCCGTCGTGACCCGTCCGCTCGAACCAGCGCTTCGCGCGAACGCCGGGCTGCCTACGGTGTGGGCTACCGACGCCGAGACGATCAACCGATTGCTCACGTGGATGCGCCTTCGGGGATGGGGTGAGCCTCGTCATGAGCGAGCTGAATGACGTCGTGCAGCCGAGCCGCACAGAAGCCGAGATCGTAATCAAGATCGGGGCACGCGCCTCGATCATGCTCGACCTCGATGAACGCAACGGCGGTCCGCCGTGCCTGTGTATTCAAGGTGACTGCGTCCAGCTCCTGCTCTACCCGCACGGCTGGTACGAACTCGGCGAGGTCACGAAGGACGACCTCGACCGACTGTCCGACCTCGTCATCGACATCACCCGCATGCGGGATGCCGTCCTGCGCAAGCTGCGGCAGCAGGGCGTACTCGATGCTGAGGGAGCCCGGACATGACGCCAGTGATCTCGACGGCGTTCCACTCACTGGTAGTGCAGCCGACGACGCTGTGCAACCTCGACTGCGGCTACTGCTACCTGCCCAGCCGCAAGCGACAACGCTTGATGACCACGGCCGTCGCCAAGCATCTCGCCGCCTCGATTGCTGAGCAGGCGAGCACCCGCCCGGTCGAAGTCATCTGGCACGCGGGCGAGCCACTGACTACGCCGAAGGGCCACTTCCGCGCCCTGCTTTCGGAATTCGAGACGTTGCGCCGTACTGGAGCCTGTACTCATAGCGTGCAGACAAACGCGACGCTGCTGGACGAAGCCTGGTGCGACCTCCTCAAGGAGTACGGCTTCCGGATCGGTGTCTCCGTCGACGGTCCGGGCGGGCTCTGCGGCGAGCGGGTCGACTGGCGCGGGAAGGCTGCGATCGACAAGATCGAGCGCGGCATCGCAACCCTCCGGCGTGCCGGCCTGCACTTCTCGGTCATCTGCGTCGTAACGGAGGCAACGATTGCACACGCCGATGAGCTCGTGGGCTACTTCACCGACCTCGGCTGTTCTTCGGTCGGGTTCAACATCGAGGAACAGGAGAGCCTGACCTCAACGCGACACAGTGTCAGCTCCGAGCAGGCTGAGCAGTTTTGGGACTCGCTAATTCGTAGACGTACGGCCGGGTCGTCGTTGGCCATTCGCGATCTCGATCGGCTGCACGCCTACCTCACCGGCAATCCGAGGCCGCCGAAGAGTCACGACCCGCTGCCGACCGTGGCGTACGACGGGGACACCGTTGTGCTGTCACCCGAACTGCTGGGCGTCACGTCGGCCGACTACGGGGACTTCCTCGCCGGAAACGTCCTCCGGGAATCCATCTCCTCGATGCTCGCCCGCATGCATCGGCTTCGCTACGTGGCCGAGTTCGCCGGGGCGCTTGATCGGTGCGCGGTTTCCTGCGAGTTCTGGGACTTCTGCGGCGGCGCACAGGCTGGCAATAGGTACTTCGAGACCGGCAGGTTCGACGTGATGGAAACCGCGTACTGCCGCAACACAAGACAGGCCCTGGTCCGCGCGGCCGTCAAGCAACTGCGAAAGGAGGTGAACGCGTGACGATCTTGGAAGAGCTGAGAACTGTGCGGCCTCATATGCTCGCTCGATCCGGTGAGACGGCTTCCACTCCGCCGATGCCGGAAGGCAAGTGGGACAACAGGCCGTCCTGGGACAACGGCCCAAAGTGGGACAGCCGCCCAACCTGGGACAACTGGAACAAGACCAAGTGAATCTGACCGGGGTGTCGGCCGCGTCGAGTACGCGACCGACACCCAGCTTCCGCCTACAGTGAGGTTCGATGGAGACCCGAAGACTGCGCGACACCACAGCCGTCCTACCTGGCGAGGAACCCGACGACCTCGATCAGGTCGACGCTCCGCCACGCCCCGGCAAGGCCGTTTCTGACGTCCTAGTCGATAACGACGTCTGGACGAGAGCGGAGCTCACGAAGGTCGCATTGTCCCGGAGTTGGCTGCTCAACGCCGACCTGTCCAGCATCCGCTGGGACGGCGGCGCAATCGAACGATGCGTCTTCCGTGGCTGCACGCTTGTCGGTGCCAACATTGTCGGCGTCGTGCTCAAGAACGTGATCTTCGAGAACTGCCGCCTCGACTACGCGACCCTGTCCCAGCTGCGCACCGTCGGTCCCGTGCTGTTCATCGGCTGCTCACTGACCGAGACGACGTTCCAACACACGAATCTGTCGGCCGCTGCGTTCGACGGCTGCAAACTGGCTGCCACCAGCTTCGAGGAATGCGACCTGCGGGGTGCTGACCTTCGGGGCAACGACCTCACCTCGATCACCGGCATCTCGTCGCTGCGGGGAGCACGCCTGAGCGGGACGCAGCTAGCCGGCCTGACCGAGGCGGTCGTACGAGACCTTCAGCTTGACGTTCGCCGGTAAGCGAGCCTGCGTTGGAACGGATTGTCGTCATCGGCAACGGGGGCAGCGGCAAGTCCACCCTCGCTCGCCAGCTCGCCATGGCCCTCGACCTGCCGCTCACCCACCTCGACGCCGTTTACTACGACGAACGATGGCAGCCACTGCCACACGAGGATTTCGCCGCTGAACAGCGACGACTCGCCGCTCGGGAACGATGGATCATCGAGGGTAATTACGCTTCCACGCTGCCGATCCGGCTCGTCGCCGCTGACACTGTGATCTTCCTGGACCTGCCCGCCATCGTCTGCTTATGGGGCATACTCCAGCGTCGTCTGCGGTACCGAGGCGGCCAGCACCAGCACGACGGCGTCTATGACCGCATCACCTGGAACTTCCTCCGGTACGTCGCAGGCTACCGGCGCACCATGCGACCGAAGGTCCGAGCCGCAGTCGCCGAGCACGGATCTGCCGCTCGCGTGTTTACTCTCGTCAGCCGTCGCCAGGCCAACTCCTTCCTCACGCGCATATCGGCACACCAATCAGCGGTCACGGGCGAATGAGCATCTATGGATGCGGCGACGGACGTCTGAAGGCCGGAATCCGGCGACGGCACCGGCTGTCCCAGTCGATGTCTGGACTCGCCCAGCATGCGGCGCACCCTCGGCGGCTGCCGTGGTGGATCAGCAAATGCTCGCACTTCGTGCACTCACCCAGATCAGCCACACCCCATGCGACGGCACGAGTGCCGGATAGGTAGCCCTCCAGCCACACCCGTCGCAGCTCCAGCTGGCTAGGCCCGCGATGGTTTCGATCGAGGCGCTTCGCCGCCATGGACTGCGCAAGGTCCGCCGTCGCGAATCGTGCCCACGACTGTCGCGCCTCTTCCAAGACATCCAGGGCGTCGAGTAGCTGATTATCCGTCCAGCCTTGTCGCGTGGCCCCGACCATGATGCGCAGCCGCCCGCGGGTCGCCTCGAAGCCGAACAGGTTGAACTGCTCAAGGCATTCGTGAAGGCACATGACACGTCGGCCGAAGGGCTGCGTTTGGTCGCGTACTCGGCGTGCCGACGCGCTGAAACTCACGGAGGCACGTTAACCATCTCGAGCTTGCAGAGCGCGCCTATTTCGCCCTGGAACCTGACCGAGTCTGACAAGACCTAACAACGCAGGTCAGAACTGGTGACGAGGTTCTGTAACTGCATTGACCGCCTTCGGTTAACCGACCTACCCTGGACTTCTCGGTCTCGTTTGGCCGAGCCGTCCCGCTCGCTGGAGTGCGATTGTCCGGGGCGGTGACCCTGACCGCTGTTGTGGCGGTCGGAGGGGAGGTCCTCCAACACTCCCGCGCATGTCCGCGGACTTGATGGCTCTCGTGTTGACGAGTACGCCGTGTTGGAGGACTACGACGCCGTACGAGACGCGACGTCGCCTGCGTTCAACATCACCGTTCTCGCCTCCATGAGCCGTCGCGCCGTGATCATCGCGCGACGGCTCTTCGTCATTCCCTCACACGGGCGGGCGAGTCGGCTTCGGGTCCACACCGATGTGCTCCTCGGGGTCGACAAGGCCGTCCAGCTTCAAAATGACGCCCTCAAGCACCCGGCTCCGCCCTGGCAGCCCAGGTCAGACACCTGACCGGCGGGCACAGCGGGGTGCAGAAGACCCTTCGGGTTCTCCCCTATGGGTGCGGGGCACCAACACCTATCGCAGGAGGCGTTATGCGAAATTCAGATCGCGTGCTGCGAGTGCAGCATCAACTCACTGAGCGGGACTGGCGTCTGCTCGGCTGGCTCTACGACCATGCCGTGCTCACGAGCTTCCAGATCGCGCACGCCCTGTTCCCGAGCCTCAACCGTGCCCAACGTCGCCTTTCCCAGCTGACCGGGCTCGGTCTGGTGGAACGGTTCCGGCCGTTCCGTCTGGAGGGCGGCAGCCACCCATATCACTACGCCCTCGCGCACACTGGGGCGCTCATCGTCGCCGCCACCCGCGGTGACGAGCCGCCCCGCCGCGCAACAAGCACGACGCGGCTGCATCGCATCGCCACCAGCCGCAACCTCGATCACCGGCTCGGCATCAACCAGTTCTTCACCGATCTCGCCGGACATGAACGGCTACACCCCGGCGCGAGGCTGCACCACTTCTGGCCTGACACGAGGCTGAACCGGTTCTTCAACCCGCCAGGGACCAACGCTTTCGGCCTGGTCAACGCCGATGCGTTGGGCGTTTGGGCCGAGCGCGGGCAGACCGTTGCCTTCTACCTGGAGCACGACACCGGCACCGAGGCGCTCACGGTCTTAGTGGACAAGCTGACCGGCTACGGCAACCTCGTACGCCGAGGCGGCCCGGCCTGGCCGGTGCTGTTCTGGCTCCACTCGACCACTCGGGAGGCGAACTTGCACCGCCGCCTCGCCGACCGGAAACTCAACGTTCCCGCCGCGACGGCCGCCCGCGACCGACTCGACGGCAAGAACCCGGCCGAGGCGGTCTGGCACCTGCACGGCGCGGCAGCCCCTCTCCTTCGCCTGGCCGAGCTGCCGATGCCCGGCACCGTCGACCCGGCCGAGTTCGACAGCGCCAGTCCCGGGAGAACCCGGTGACCAGCGCTGTCAGGTCCTGACAGGTTCGGATGATCCCGCCAGACCTGACAATTCCTGACCCGTGGTGCCCGGCTTGACATCTGTCCTGAATGGAGCGGGGATCGACCCGACCCATGCCGATCACCGGGATGGACGACCGGACGGGACTGCACCCGGCCGGTCCCGGGGGACCGCGTACCGCAGCGGGACCGGGACCTGATCCACCACCGGGACCCACAGCGGGACCAGCACGGGACCACGGCGGTCCCCGAGCGAACCGACAGCGGGACCACGCCATGACCAGCAATTCCAACGCATGGATCAACCGAGAGGAGTCCCCATGGACGTCAACCGCGCTCACCGCGACGAGCGCCGGCCCCAAGGAGGCATATGCCACCACAAGATCCAGCCGGACAGGCTGATCACCACGGAAGCGAGCGGAACGGGACCGCGAAGCGGACCAAGAGGGACCGTCACGGCCGCCGCGACGCCGCGAGCGGGACCGTGCGGACCGGTCCCCGGTACACGGTCGGCCCGCCCAAGACGGTCCCGATGACACCCGACGAGTACGCCAGAACGGTCCACGCCTGGGCGGTCCTGATCGCCGCTTGGTGGACCGACAACCCACCCGAAGAAGACGAGCACCACGAATAGCCCCGAAGCGCTGCGGCCGAGAAGGAGACAACTCGGCCGCAGCGCCCCACGATATGAGGACGTGATGAACATGGCCCAACGCAACAGAGCACGTAAACCTATAGAACGCGACGCGACCGGCACCGTTCGTGTGGCCGTCTACACGCGACGGTCCACCGACGAGGAGCACCAACCGTTCTCGATCGAGGCCCAGGACACCAAACTCAACGCCTACGTCACATCGCAACCCGGCTGGCACATCGTCGAGCGGTTCACCGACGACGCCTCCGGCGCGAAGATCGACCGCCCCGGACTGCGCAAGGCACTCGATGCCGCCAAAGCGGCGAGATATGACCTGCTGCTCGTCTACCGGCTCGACCGTTTCACCCGCCGCATCCGCGATCTCGCGGTCCTCATGGACGAACTGGAGAAGGCCGACGTCCATTTCCGCTCCGCGACCGAACCGTTCGACACCTCCACCCCGGCTGGGCGGATGCTCGTCCAGATGCTCGGCGTCTTCGCCGAGTTCGAGCGGGAGATCATCATCGACCGCGTACGCAACGGCATGGAACGCAAGGCAGCCAAAGGCAAATGGACCGGTGGACCGGTTCCGTACGGCTACCAACTGGACCGCGATCTCGACATCCCAGTCCCGGATCAGAAGGAAGCCGCCGTCGTCCGGCAGATCTTCACCGCGTACGCGCGAACCAGGGTCGGGACCAGAGCCATCGCCACCGCACTCAACCAACGCGGCATCCCTACGAAGACCGGTAAACCCTGGTCCGGGTACACGATCGGGCGGATGCTCGCCAATCGCGTCTACCTCGGCGCGAAGGTCTTCGGCGACATCAACGTCCCCGATGCCCACGAGCCGATCATCAACGCCGACCTGTTCGACGAGGTGCAAGAGATCATGACCGCCCGTGGCGAGCCCGGCTCCAAACGAGCCGCGTCCAACTCCGAGTACGACCTGACCGGGCTCATCACGTGCCCGGCCTGTGGCCTGAAGTACATCGGCACCTCGGCCCAGGGGCGCAGCCGGACATACCGCTACTACAGCTGCTTCTCTCGCGTCCGCTACGGCGGCCATGGCTGCGACTCCCCGCGCGTACCCGCGAAAGAACTTGATGAAGCTGTCTTCGACGCGCTGCTCGCGCTCTACGCGGACACCGACCTGATCGGCGACGCGGTGATCGCCGAGCGGAAGCATCGCGCCGGCCAGCATGAGGCGGACCGCGCGGAACTCGCGGCCGTGACCCGCGAGATCGAGCAGGCCGAAGCCGCGACCGGCCGCTACCTACGAGCCTTCGAGGAGGGCAGCCTCGCCGCGGACATCTGCGGCGAGCGGGTCCGCGAACTCAAGATCCGAATCCAGCAGCTCACCCGTCGACAGACAGACCTGGAGCACTCGCTCACGTCGGCACCGGGCAAGCCGAGTCAGCAGGCGATCGACCAGCTCCGGCGCGACCTGGCCCACGTCTTCCGGCACGGAACGCCCGGTCAGCGCAAGGCGCTGATCGAGGCCAACATCGCGGAGATCCACTTCGACGGCGACCAACTGATCCCGGTCTTCAAAGTGCCCGAGGAAGCAACAAGGCCGGTCGAAAATTCGACCGGCCTGGCATCGGTTCGCGCAATGGAACCTGTGGTGCGCCGCCAGGGACTCGAACCCCGAACCCGCGGATTAAGAGTCTGATCGACAGATATCCATGTCGTGCCATGGTGTGCCTGTCGATGTCGCCTCGTGCCGGTTTGTGCAGGTCGGCGGAGTAGATCTTGAACTCGTGTGACGTTGCGTGCTGCCTGGTGACATCCCGGTACATCGCATATGAGCACACGACGAGCACACATAACGGACCAGACTCCGATATGGTCTGGAGCGTTCATGCCTACGCACAGCCACGAATCGGCTGACTGCGGCTCGCGGGACGCCCTCAAGGGTGGCTGAGGGAGCTCGCCCAGCGCGTGATGTGATCCGACGGCACGGCTTCCTGGGCGACTCGTGCCGCCGCATCGCGGACCGGGACGAGGGCGTCCCACAGGTTGGGGCCGAGCCAATTGTGGCCGACATTGTCCGGCCAGCTGATGTGGCCCACGTCCTGCAGCGGCCGTGATGACATTGCCTCCCACAGCGCGCTGGCGGGTTTGATCGCTGGGGCGCCGATCGAGTCAGCGACGCGGTGGGCGTCGGCGGCGATGGTCAGTCCAGCTGGGTCCAGATCACCCCAGTACCAGACTGTTCCCCGGATGGGGCCTTGCCCGGCGACGTCGACGGTCAAGGTTTCTACCTGCGAGGGGAAGGAGTTGCCGCTGCCCCATGCGACTCTTCCAATGGGATGCCCGGTCAGAGCTCTCAACTCGGTCATGGCGACCCAGAACGTGTCGCTGTTTTCCACGACGAGCAAGTCGGGCCCTGGGCCGACCTGAGCGGCGGGCAGCGGTGGGGGTACGCGGCGGCAGGCGAGCAGATCAAGGTTGAGCCGGTCGGCTGCGAACATAGCGGTTTTCGCGAGCGCATCGAGCGCCTTCTCATCGCCCAGCACCTCAACCGAACGATAGCGGACCGGCACGATTGTGGACGGGGTGTCGGCGGTCTTGGCCAGCCAGTCGTTGATGGCGATCAGGTCACGGAGTCGAGCGTCGGAGAGGCTGGGCAACGACGCGGCCCATCCCAGCTCTGCCCGCCACGGGAAGCGGATCCACGCGCGATCTCGAGGTGGCCGGCGGGCTCCCACTACAGCGATGGTTCGTGGCAGCGGCGGGGTTGTGGATGTGTCCCAGGCATGAGCGGGAAGTTCGATCACACCGCTGCCGGACAGGTCGCCCAAGGCGACCGCGAGCGCAGCGGCCTGGTGCGGAGAGCCGATCAAACGAGGCGCTGCTTGCGCCCACAGTGGCCATAGCTCGTCCAGGTTGACCCGGACGGCGGCGCGGGTTCGTAGCGCTTCGGTGAGGGCGGCGATCTCCGATGTGCGTGGCGACTCTTCGGTCATGGGCGGATCTCATAGGTTGTGGCGTCGACCCAGTTCTGCGGTGCGGACGGGTCACGGCCACCGAGCAGCCCGGCGATGACGTCGACACCGTCGACGACCCGGGTGCGCAGGCGTAGGAACGACAGGTTGCGTCGCAGATCTCCATCGTTGCGGAGTTTGACGATGACTGACCCGGTGCCGGAGAACGCGGCGTCGACGCCGGCGTCGTGAAGGCCGGTGGCGCACACCAGTTGCAGGCCGGTGCGGGCAGCGAGGCGATGCTGCATGGCAATCAGTGCTTCAGCGGAGGCCGCGCCGAAGGGATTGTCGAGGATGAGAGTTCCCGGGGGTCGTGCCCCACCGGGCCGGTGGCTGCTGCGCACTCCCGACAGCGCGCAGTAGACCAGCACGGCGAGGGTCAGCACCTGTCCGCCGGAGAACTCCTGAGGAATCCGGTCGGGTGGGCAGTAGACGACCTTGCCGTCGATCCGAGGTTTGAGGATCTCGATCGTCCATGGTCCCGCCCGGGGCCGGTCGACGACGGTGTCGCGGATCGCGTCGGCCAGCCAGCGGGACCGTACGTCCGTGGATTGCGCCCGTTTCGGATTGGCGGCCAGCTCGATTGCCCAGGCGTCGATGCGGTCGGCCAGCCGGGCCGCGGCTTCGGCGTCGGGTGCTTCATCGAATCGGATCTTGATGGCGGGTTGGTTGGACAGGTCACCGAGTCCATCCGGTAGCCGAGAGGTGCGGCTGACCTCGCGTAGCAGGCGGCGCTGGTCGCGGCAGACCGCGACCAGTTCGTCGCGCAGGATCGCCCGATGGGTGTCGAGGTCGCGGAGGTCAGCGGCGGCCGACTCGGCCATTGTCCGCAGACGCTGCGCGAGCACTGGCGCTTCGGTGACGAGGTCAGGATCGGGCAGGCTGCGTACGCGTACCGCGGCCGGCGTGTCGAGGTCTTTCCACCGAGGTTCGTTGGCTGCGGAGTGGACCTGCTGAATCGCTGTGCGCAGGTCGTTCGTGGCGGCGCGTTCCTGAGCCTCAGCCTCACGGTTTTGCTTGATCAGCGTACGCATCTGCTCACGCGCCGCGTCCTTGGACCCGGTATAGACGCTGACGGTGGGTATGGGATCGTGCGGCCACAGGTCAGCGGTGTCGGTGAAACCGGAAACATCGACGGAGAGGGCGTCCTGCAGCTGGACCGTGTCGGTTTCCTCCGCGATGGCGGCGTTGAGCCGGGACAGGACGTCGGTGTTGTGTGCCTCCAGGCGGGCCAGAAGGCTGGGGACATCGCCGGGCAGGACGGGGCGCCACTGTGGTGCTGTGGCGAAATCGATGTGGTTGTTCCGATCCCCGGATGGCGGCGCGGCCTCACGGACGGCTTGTCCGGCCTGTTCTCGTTCGTGTTCGGCGCGGATGAACGCGAGGCGTAACTCACGAGCGGCGCGGTCGGCGCGCCGCTGGGCTTCCTGGAGGGTTTCGGGCGATGACGCGGAAATCGTACCGGCGAGTTTCTCTGCCAGGTCGACCTCGGGTGCCTGAAAGCGGGCGAGGCGTTCGGTGGTCGCGGCGAGCCTGTCGCGTGCTCGCTCGAGGTGAGCTGCCTCGATCATGTCGCGTTCGGCCATCGACAGTTCCGTGCGCAGCGTTTGCCAGGCGCTGCGGAGCACTTCGACGTTGCCGCCGGGATCTGGGGCGTCGGCTTCTACCGGGATGTCGCGGCGTTCGCGTTCGAAGTCGACGCGTCTGGCGCGCGCGGCTGCAGCGAGTTCTTTCTGGTTGGTGACCTCTGATGCGGCGGCGGCGCGTATCCGGGCGGCCTGGGTAACGAGGTTGGCAGCGGTCGCTCGTGCGGTCTCGACCTCTGGCCGTTCTGCGGCGGCAGTGGCGGCTTGACCGGCGATCGTGGCGAGCGCAGCGGCGTGCCGAACATGCTCGTCGGCCGCTGCGGCTCTGCGCCGGGCCTCGTCAGCGGCGTCTCGGTGGGCACCAGCTGCTTCGCGATGAGCGGCTGCGATTTTGCGATGATCTTCTCGTTGGCCGGTAACCTCGGCTAGTGGTGTGACATGAAACGTTGACCCGGTAATCGGATCGATGTGACTATATCGATGTTTGTGGTTTCTGTGTTGAGTGCGCGGAGGTATC
>NZ_JBFBAZ010000091.1:0-33161 GCF_040682475.1 Hamadaea sp. NPDC051192 | reverse complement strand
TCATGCTCGACCCGGACGGTCACCCGTTCTGCCTCTACGCCAACGGCTGATCAGGCCGTGGGCACTCGGGCTTCGCGGGGCAGCACCTGAAGCAGCTGGCTGCGCCGCCGTTGGCGACGGAGCGGATCGTCGCGCTGTCCCGGATCTGCCGGAAGTTCGCCGTGTACGCGTCGAACACCGTGGCGTCCTCCAGCTGCAGGATGGCCTCGTCGGCCTGCCGCAGGGAGTTCGTGGTCCAGTTGTGGCTGCCCGTCCACACGATCTTGCGGTCGGCCTTGCCGTAGTAGACGCCCTCGACCTCGAAGTACTTCGAGTGGATCCAGATCGAGTCGGTGTCGCAGTAGTACTTGACCGCCGGCCCGTGATAGCCGCCCGCCGTGGCCAGCAGCTTCTTCATCGCGCTGACCTCCAGGTCGGAGCCCGGGTGATAGGTCTCCACGACCTCGACGTAGCAGCCCGCCGCGTCCAGGTCCCAGAGCTTCTTCGCCAGGTAGTCCCGGGAGAACATGCTCATGGCGACCCGGATGATGGTCCGGTGGGTGCCGTCCTGCGTACCGACGACGGAGTTCCCGAAACAATCCACGTTGGACAGGATTGTGTAGATCGTGTCCTCGGCCGGATTCTGGTAGGGACTCGTCCCCGACTGCTCCTGACGCGGATAGAAGAAGATCTTGGAATTGCCCGCCTGGAGCGGCGTACGCGTGTCGTAGTAGTTGTTGTTGACGACCCGCCCCTTCAGGTCGTCGAAGTACGCGCTGTAGTAGTTGTACGCCGCGGTGTTGCCGACCAGGATCAGCGCGTTGTTCCAGCCGCCCAGCCCGTCACGTCCGTTGTGGAGGTTCGCCGACGACTGCACGACGACGTTCGACGCCCCACCGGTGCTGGAGAAGAGGAAGAACTTGTTGTGGTTGATGGAGTCCACGTTCCCCAGTACGCGACTGCCGATGCAGCCGCGCCCGGCCGGGCAGGCCAGCGCCCAGCTCGCCGCGCTCAGTGACGTGCCCAGCTCGGCGGTCAACGAGGGCCACAGCGTCTCGGCGGTCTCCCGCCCGTCGAAGACGACCTGAACGTTCACCCCGCGCTGGTGTGCCGCGATCAGGGCGTTCGGGATCGTCGCGTCGTCGGCGTAGTACATCGCCATCCGGATCCGCGACCCGGTCGGAGCGGTGCCGATCAACTCGACGATCTTGTTCTGTAGCTGCGTCTTCTCGGCCGTGGTGACGGTCGGGTCGTTGAACACCGCGCTCGTCACCGGTGCGGCCAGCGCGGCGGGCGGCGCGGTGAGGACGCCGGCGGTCAACAGCGTCACGCCTATCAGACTTTTCCATCTATTCATGGGCGTTAGTAGACTGCGCCGTCCGCGTTAACCGCAATCACGTGAAAATTCCCGCGTACGCTGACAGGCGAAAAGTTTGATCTCAACCTTGGTTGAGGTTCAAAGCTGAACGCATGACGACACTCATCATCGGCGCGACGGGCAACGTCGGCCGTCACGTGACCACTTCGCTGGCCGGCTCCGGCCTGCCCGTCCGGGCGCTGACCCGCCACCCTGAATCGGCCGGGCTTCCCGACGGTGTGCAGGTCGTCGCCGGCGACCTCACCGACACCGAATCACTGCGTACCGCGCTCGACGGCGTGGACTCGGTCTTCCTGCTCTGGCCGTTCCACTCGGCAGATGGGGCCGCGCCCGCGATCGAGACGATCGCCAAGTACGCCCGCCGGGTGGTCTACCTGTCGGCCTTCTCCGTCCGCGACGACGTGAGCCCGCAGGAGAACGGCGTCTGGGGCGAGATCGAGGACCTGATCCGCCGATCCGGCGTCGAGTGGACGTTCCTCCGAGCCGGCGGGTTCGCGACGAACACCCTGGGCTGGGCGCAGCAGATCCGCTCCGGCGACGTGGTCCGGGCGCCGTACGGCGGGGCACAGCGGTCGCTGATCCACGAGGCGGACATCGCTGCCGCCGCCGTCGCGGTGCTGACCGGGGACGGCCACGCCGGCCGGAGTCACGTGCTGACCGGGCCGGCCACGGTGAGCCAGGCCGACCAGGTACGCATCATCGGCGAGACGATCGGCCGCCCGCTGCGATTCGACGAGCAGCCGCCGGCCGAGGCCCGCGCCCAGATGGTGGCGAACTGGGGTGACGAGGCGTTCGTCGACAAGGCCCTGGCGCACTGGGCGTCGATCGTCACCGCACCCGAACCGGTGGTCGACACGGTGGAGCAGCTCACCGGGCGTCCCGCCCGGACGTTCGCCGACTGGGCCGCCGATCACGCCGCCGACTTCCGCTCGACCCGCGACGTCGCCGAGGCGTACGTCGCGGCGCTCCGTCGAGGCGCGTTGGCTGAGGCCACGCCCCTGCTGTCGCCGACGATGGTTCGGGTCGCCCCCTTGGAAGGGGTAGCGGAGACCGTCGGCCTGGAAGCCATCATGGCCAACGCCCACCGGCTCACCGCCGACTACGACATCCACGAGGTGACGGCAGACGGGCCGCTGCTCGGCGACGGACAGTTCGCGGTCAAGTTCACCTTCGACCAGACCCATCGACCCAGCGGCGTACGCCGGACCGCTCGCAAGCTGACGCTCTACACGGTCAGCGCTGGGCGGATCGTCCGCGAAGAGGTCGCGTACGTCGATCCGCCGGCCGCTTGAGAAAGCCCGGCCGGGCGCTCGACGAGGAGCACCCGGCCGGGCCATGAGGCCGCCGCCATGGCGGAGGTCAGCGGACCTCGGTCAGCCCCAGATAGAGCACCTGGGGGAAGGCGGGGTTGAAGGCGATGGCGTTGATGCCGTCGTGGCCGTTGTGCCCGACGGTCAACCGCCCGGTGCCCGCGTCGTACGCGAACAGGTCGGTGCCGTAATTGGCGAACCACGTGCCGAACTCGAAATACACGACGTCCGGATCGGTCGGATGCGGCGCCAGCGGCACCCCGTTCGTCAGCGTCACCGTGTCGGGGTCGTGATCCACCGCGACGGCGAACGTCCGGCCGCCGTCGGTCGACCGCCAGAGGTGGCGGCCCTGGGCGCGGGTGCCGCCCGCGTCCAGCTCGGTCGTGTCGAGTCCTTCGGCCCAGACCACGTTCTCGTCGGCGGGAGAGACCGCCACGCTGAACACGTTGATCCGGTGCTTCGGCTCGGCCGACAGCCTGGACGAAGTCCAGGTGAGCCCGCCGTCGAAGGTGGTGTACACGCCGTCGGTGCTGGTGCCGAGCACGATGTGGTCGAGGTTCCGGCCGATCGAGCCTTCGTAGCCCCAGATCCACCAGCCGAGCACCGGCTGCGGGGTCACCCCGCGACGCTGGAAGGACTGGCCACCGTCCACGGAGTCCAGCACCACGCCGGTGGAGGTCACCGCGCGCAGATGCGTACCGTCGACGGCCAGCGCGAGCAGGTTGCCCACGTCGGCCACCGGAATCCGGGGCAGCTCGGTCACGGTGGTCCCGTCGACGCGGTAGAGCAGTTCGTCGTTCGCGCGCGACCAGACGTACGCGCTCGCTCCGCCCGCGGCGGTGATGGCGTACGGGGGCTGGCCCGCGAGCGTGGCGAACGGCGTCCAGCTGCAGCCCGCGTCCAGGCTCTGCGACAGCTTGCCGAAGTCGTCCACCGCCAGCAGCGTGTTCGGCGCCGCCAGCGCCTCGATGTCGGACACCACGGAGAGCGGACGCAACGCCGTCGCCGTCTGAGTCAGGTGGCGACCGTCGTTCCAGGTGTAGGTGAGCGCGCCGTCGCCACCGGTCACCTGCCCGCACTTCGGCGGCGTCCAGGTGGGCGCAGCCTGCGCCGGAGAACCGCCGACGACGGTGCTCATCAGGATGAGGGCGCCAACCGCGCCCGAGAGGATTGCGTTCTTTCTGCGTACCACTGGATCTTGATATCCGGTCTGGGCCTGGCGCGTAAAGGCGAACCGGTGGCAGGATCCTGCCGTGGCGGCAACAGGCCACAGTGGGAGGTACGCGATGCTGGAGGCCCTGGGGGTTCTGGAAGAGGACGAGGCGCTCTATCGGGTGCTGCTGCGGGAGCGTGGGCTCACGCCGACCGAGCTGACCGAACGAGCGGGGCGGGGCGCGCGGGCGGTCCGCCAATCGCTGCATCGCCTGGCGGAGTGCGGTTTGGTGAGCCGATTGGCCGGGCGGCCGATCCGGTACGTGGCGGCACGGCCGGACACGGCGGTGGAGGCGCTGATCGCGCGCCGGCAGCAGGAGCTGGCCGCGACGCGACAAGCCGCGGAGCTGCTGCTGGCCGACCTGCCCGCCGACCGGCGGCACCGGCCCGAGGAAGAACTGGAGATCGTGTTCGGCCGGGAGGCGGTGGCCACCCGATTCCAGCAGCTGCAACAGTCCACCCGGCGCGAACTGCTAGTCCTCGACCGGCCCCCGTACGCCCAGAACCCGAGCGAACCGAACCCGGGCGAGAACGACCTGCTGAGCCGAGGCGTACGCCTCCGCGGCATCTACGCGCCGGAGGCCTTGGAACTGCCCGGCGCACTGCGGTTGATCCGCGCGGCCGTCGACGCCGGCGAGGAGGCGCGCGTCTGCGACGACGTTCCGCTGAAACTCGCCATCTCCGACCGATCCGCCGCGATCCTGCCGTTCACCGCCGACCGGGACGCCATGGTCGACAGCGCCCTCGTGGTGTACGCGTCCACATTGCTCGACGCGCTCATCCGGCTGTTCGACCTGCTCTGGAACGTCGCGGTGCCCGTCTTCGACTCGGCCGCCACCGGCTCGTCGACTCCGGAGGGGGAACTGCTGATGCTGCTGGCCGCCGGGCTCAAGGACGAAGCCGTGGCGCGGCAGCTCGGGATCAGCGTGCGTACGGTGCATCGGCGGACCAGTGAGCTGATGGATCGGCTTGGGGCGCGTACGCGATTTCAGGCCGGGCTCGCTGCTGCTCGCCAGGGGCTCATCTAACGCGCCCCTTCCGCTGTTCCTCGGCGTTGCCGGGTGCGTCGCCCGGTGCGTCGCCGCGTGCGCTGCCGCGTGCCTTGCCGGGTGCGTTGCCGGGTGCGTTGCCGGGTGCGTTGCCGGGTGCGTTGCCGCGATATCCGGGATGTCGCGGCCTTCACCGGTGCGTCGAGTTGATCTTGGCGAGTTTCGGTTGTCAGGGCGACATCTTCTCGCCTAGATCAACTTTCCCCTCGCCGCTGGCCGCCGCCGGCGCGGGGCCACCGGCGCGGCGCCGGCCGGGCGGCTAGCGGCGAGCGGCGGGCGGGCGGCGCGGGGCGGGCGGCGCGGGGCCACCGGCTTGGCGCGGGGCGGCGCGGGGCCACCGGGGTCACCGGCGCGAGCGCCTAAGCGTCGGGCGTGAGCCAGCCGAGTTCCCGTGCGCGCCAGCCCAACTGGAGTCGTGACTGTGCCCCGGCCACCGCCATCAGGTGCTGCACTCGGCGTACGACCGTGCGCCGGCTCAGGCCCAGCCGCGCTCCGGCGGCGTCGTCGGTCATCCCGGCGATCAGCAGCGAGAGCAGGCGGCGATCTTCGGCGGTCAGTTCACCGAGTGGCGTCACTTCGCCGGTGCCGGTGAGCGCCAGCGGGCTCGCCGCCGCCCATACCGTCTCGAAGAGGGCGACGAGCGCGTCCAGCAGTGCGCATGGATGCACGAGGACGGCCGAGTCCTGGGCGGCGTCGGTCCACACGAGCGGCAACAGGGCCAGCGAGTGGTCGGCGATGGCCAGTTTCGTCGGCACCGCCGGGGCCAGCCGGGCTTGCTCGCCGACGCGTACGTGGTCGCCGATGGCGGCCAGGAATCCGGGTTCGGACAACGCCTCCACCGTGTACACCGCCCGGTAGACCACGTCGGGTCCGCGGGCCAGCTGGACGTCGTTGACCTGGCTCGTCGCGGCGTACGGGGGTGTCACGAGCACCCGCATCTGCGTACGCGCCTGGGCCTGCACCCGTTCGAAGGCGCGCTGCACCCGCGTACGCCCTTGCACGATCTCGATCAGCTCGGCGGTGCTCTTGGACGCGGTGGCCTCGCGGGTCTGCGCGGCGAGTTGCTGGGCCGCCTCCCGAGTGCGGTCGAGTTCGGCGTGCTGCCGCTGGATGAGCTGGTCGATCGCCTCGTCCGGCGGCACCGGGACGACGAGCCCGTGTGGTGGGGGAGTCCGGTGGACCAAGCCTTTGCGGTGCAGGCCGGTGACGGCCCGGGTGATCTGTGCCGTCGTGCGACCGGCTCGGGCCGCGAGCTGGTCCAGCGTGGCGCTGCCCTGGCGCAGCAACGCGAGGTACGCCGACTCCTCGGCGGCGGTGAGCCCAGCGGGTTCCAGCATGCGACCTCCTTCGTCGCGGCCGGGCCGTTGATCATGGGGTATCCAGTGCCGACACACCGTCGAGACCTCAGTTAACTCCATGATCAACGGGAAGGGACGGGGGGTGAGACGCGGGAGGGGGGAGGAGGGTTCCCGGAAGGGCGGTGGCGCAGTTGCGCCACGGCGCGGTTGCGCCGCTGAATGATCTTTCCCCGGCGATTACGAGGTGTAACACTCACGTTCCGTTATCGCAGCCTGGGGAGGAGCGCCGTCGTGAGGTCACTACGCGCTGTAGTCGCAATCGCCGTCGCGGCGGCATCTCTCGGCTGGCCGAGCGCGGCCGCAGCCGCCGGCCAGAGCACTGCGGGAAGCGCCACCGCCGCAGGAAGCGCAGCGGCGGGTCCACAGCAGACGAAGATCGTCACGCTGATCACGGGCGACCGCGTACGCCTGTCGACCGTCCAGGGCAGACCTGTGGTGGGGGTGGAGTCCGAGGGCAAGGGCTACCAGCTCACCACCCGCGACGGCGACACCTACGTCGTCCCGGTCGACGCCTTGCCGCATGTGCAGGCGGGTCGGCTGGACGAGCAGCTCTTCAACGTCACGCAGTTGATCGCGGCTGGCTACGACGACCGGTCCCGATCGTCGCTGCCGCTGATCCTGATGCCCCCAATGGGCGAAACGAAGCCCCCGGCGGGCGTGACGCCGGCCGTGCCGGCCAATCCGCCAGGCGCCGCCCGCCGGGCTCTCCTGCCGAGCATCAACGCCGCCGCCGTCACCGAGGACAAGGCGCAGGCCCGCGAGTTCTGGCGTGGTCTGACCGCTCGGTTTGCCCAACCCGGGACGCTGACGCGGTCCGGCGACGTCGGCCGGGTCTTCCTCGACCGGAAGGTACGCGCAGCGCTCGCCGACAGCGTCCCGCAGGTCGGCGCGCCGCAGGCGTGGGCCGCCGGATACACCGGGAAGGGGGTGACCGTCGCCGTCCTCGACACGGGGTACGACCCGACGCATCCGGACCTGGCGGGCCGGGTGGCGACCTCGAAGGACTTCACCGGCGAGGGATCCGCGGTGGACACCAACGGCCACGGCACCCACGTCGCGGCGACGGTCGGCGGCAGCGCCCGCACTCCCGGAGGCCACCTCAACGGGGTCGCGCCGGAAACCCGGCTGATCGTCGGGCGGGTCCTCGACGGTAGCGGCTCAGGTGACCTCTCCTGGGTCATCGCGGGGATGGAATGGGCCGTCGCCCAAGGCGCTCGGGTCGTGAACCTGAGCCTCGGCGCCGGGGAGAGCGACGGCACGGACCCGGTCAGCGAGGCGGTCGACAGTCTCACCGCGAAGTCCGGCACGCTCTTCGTGGTGGCGGCCGGGAACGCCGGTCCGGGCGTCGCGTCCGTCCAGGCTCCGGGCGCGGCCGCGCAGGCGCTCACGGTCGGCGCGGTCGACAAGGCCGGACAGCTCGCCTCGTTCTCCGGTCGCGGTCCCCGGACTGGCGACGCCGCCGTGAAGCCCGAGGTCACCGCGCCCGGCGTCGGCATCATCGCGGCTCGGGCGGCCGGGACCTCGGCTGGTGAACTGATCGACGACAAGTACACCTCGCTGTCCGGGACGTCGATGGCCACGCCGCACGTGGCGGGCGCCGCGGCGCTGCTGGCGCAGCAGCATCCGGACTGGCGGGCCGCCCAGCTCAAGGCGGCGTTGGTGAACACCGCGCAGCCGCTTGCCGGTCCGGCGATCGCGATGGGGACGGGCCGGATCGACGTGGCGGCCGCGATCAGCCAGCCGATCGTGGTCAGCACCGGTTCGATCGTCCTCGGGCACGTCGACTGGACCGGCTCGGCCCGCTCGCCTCGGACCAGCACGGTGAGCTACCGCAACACGTCCAGCCACCCGATCACCCTCGACCTGACCGCGAGTGCGACCGCCGACGGTGCCAAGTCGGCCGCCCTCAGCGTCAGCCCCGCACGGCTGACGATCGCGCCGAACAGCACCGCCACGGCAACTCTGCGGCTCGACCCGGATCACACGGCGGGCGGCGTCTACACCGGACAGCTCGTCGCCCGGACCAGTGGCACTGCTCTACGCGTACCAGTGGGATTCGAAGTGGCCGGACCCACCCACAAGCTGACGGTGAGCGCGGTCGGGCGCAACGGCAAGCCGGTCGGCGCGTTCAGCCAGGCGCAGCTGTGGAACCTCGACACGGGTGACCTGATGCGCGGCATCCTCGGCGCGGAGCCCGCGACGCTGGACGTGCCGCCGGGCCGGTACGCGCTGATGGTGTTCGCCTTCACCGTGGACGACGGCGACTGGCCGCGCGAGCTGACCGTGCTGGGCCGGCCGGAGCTGACCGTCACGAAGGACACCACGCTGAGCTTCGACGCCCGGCAGGCGGTCCCGATCACCGTCCAGACCCCCGAGAACGCCCAGGTACGCGACGCGACGGTGGCCTGGCAGCGCGTCATCGGGGACAAGTCGATCATCACCGGGTTCGGGCTGAACCCCCGGATCACCACGAAGTTCTCGGCGACCCCGACCGCTCGGGTGACCAGCGGGACGTTCGAGTTCACCACGCATTTCGAGCTGGGCGAACCGCCGCTGACCCTCGCCACGCAGAAGCTCGGCGAACCGCCGCTGACCCTCGCCACGCGGAAGAAGGAGGTGACTCCCGCCCCGGTTCCCAATACGCCGACGCTCGACGGCTCCCGCACGCTGGCGATCACCTCCGACGTGGCGCAGGCGCGCGGAAAGGCGCTGCTGGTGAAGGCGCCCATGGGTGAGCCCGTCGATCTCAGCGCGGCGGAACGGGCCGGGGCGGCGTTGGTGCTGCTGCACTCCGGCGACGCGTCCTACTACGAGCCGTTCACTGAAGGCTCGACGGTTCCGGCCTACGCCCTGCAGGAGGAGGACGTCGCGCGGCTCGGCCGGACGATCCGCGTCACCGGTACGCCGGTGAGCCCGTACTCGTATCAGGTGCTGCTCCCGGAACGGGGGCGCATCCCGGCGAACCTGACCTACGACACGCGCCGTCTCCCGATGGCCACCGTACGCAGCTCCTTCCACGGCGTACGGGAGAGTCAGGCGAGTGAGGGCCGCTACGCGATCACGCCCACGGCGCTGGCGGCGTACTCGGCGTTCCGGGTGGTGCCGACGCCGTCCGAGCGCGTCGATCACCTGACCGTCGGCTCCCGGGACGCCCAGGTCACCTGGCGGCACGAGGCGTCGGCCGACATCTCCAGCTGGTACGCCCAGGGCACGGTCACCGGGCTGGCTCGCACCTATCGGGCCGGGGAGCGTACGGCGGAGGACTGGTTCGGCGCGGTGTCCCGCCCGGCCATGCCCGCCGTCGCCGCGGAGTACGCGTTCGGCGCGCCGGCCAACCGCTCGCACGACGCGCTGCGGATCGCGATGCCGCAGTGGGTGAACGGCTCCGGCGACCAGTACGGCTGGCTCGAAGGTACCGACAGTGCACTGCTCACGCTGAAGCGCGACGGCGTCCCGCTACTGTCCACGAGCGCGGCGAACGCGCAGGTCACGGTGCCATCCGCGGTGGCCGCCTATGAGCTGGGGCTCGACGTCCAGCGCGACCAGCCGTGGTGGACCACGTCGACGGCCACCAGTAGCAAGTGGACGTTCCGCTCCGGTCGCCCCGACGGGATCGCCGTGCTTCCCTTGCTGCAGGCGGCGTACTCGGTCGGCACCGACCTGCGCAACACGGTCCACGCGCGGCACGCGTACCCGCTCGTGATCCGGCCCGGCTACCAGCCCGGGGTCACGCTCCGCGGCCGGCTCGACGTCCGCGTCGCGATCTCCTCCGACGACGGCCACACCTGGCACCCGCTCACCGGCCGCCGCGCGGCCGACGGCACGGTCACGCTGCTCGTGCCGGCCGTCGAGGGCTACACGTCGGTCCAGGTCTCGATCACGGACCAGGCGGGCAACCGGCTCGACCAGACGATCACGCGCGCGTGGGCGGTCACCCTCCATTAACGGGTACGCCCACCGCCGCGCCCTTCGTTCGTCAGTGGGCTTCCGCGTATTGCTGCCATGATCAACGGAGTAAAAGTGGGGTCATGACCCCACCAGACTTCCGCTGATCATGGCCGGGCAGCGAACCCGGGTCAGGAAGGAGGGGGGAGGGTGAGCGAGTAGGTGTCGCCGACGCGCGTGAACCCCAGCCGAGTGAAGTACCCCGAAAGCGCCGGCCGAGCCGGAACAACCACCGTGTGGAAGCCCCGATCGGTGAACATGTGGCTTTGCCGGTAGACGAATTCGCCCGGGGTGAAGTCGCGGTATCTCGGCGTGACGTAGTCGAGGTCGACCACGGCGACGCCGTTTCCGCCGTCGTGTAGGAGTACTACGCCGACGGTTTCGTCTCCGCGTACCACTAGGAATGCCGCACGGGAGCCGGGGAGCTGGAACCCGGGGTTGAAGCGGGCGATGTCCGCGCCGTGGACGGTCAGGACGTGCGCGAGGTAGTCGTCGTCCGTCGAGACCTGGACCACCGAGTAGACCTCGTCGGAGTGCCGGGTCCGCAGCAGCTTGACGAGGAAGTAGATGTTGATCACCGCGAGCGCGGTGTTGAGGCCGACCATCGGCCATACGCCGAGCGCCCAGTTGAAGCCGATCAGGACGACGCAGCCCACCAGGTTGATGGCGCGCAGGCGGAGGATGCGGGATTGCAGCAGGGACCAGACCAGCAACGCCGAACCGATCCAGCCGACGGCGTCGAGCCAGCTCACAGGGCTGAGCGTAGCGGCAGGACGGCCTACAGTGGCGGCATGCCCCTCCGACGGCGCCCGGTGGACCTGCTGTTCGTGGTCTTCTTCGTGATCAACCTGTGCTTCGTGACCTACATCGTGGACATCGAGCAGCTCATGATCGCCGACCCGGCGCACTTCACCCAGCCGCTGTGGCCCCCGGCGCCGCTGCTCGACCTGATCCACTGGTACGGCGACACCTACGATCCGCTGCTGATGGCCCGTCCGCCGTGGTGGAAGGCGACGATCTGGATCGACGTGCTGCTGTTCGGGCCGTTCTACCTCGCCGCCGTCTACGCTTTCGTCCGCCGCCGTACCTGGATCCGCGTGCCCGCGCTGGTCTGGTCCGGCATGATGCTGTCGAACGTGCTGATCATCCTGATGGAGGAGCGCTACGGTCCGCACGCGACGCCGGACTTCGGGTTCGTGCTCGCGGTGAACCTGCCGTGGCTGCTCATGCCGGTCGCGATGATCATCCGGATGCGGAAGGAGCCGTGGTGACGTTCGCCGAGAGATACGGGCCGTGGGCGCTGGTGGCGGGCGCGTCGCAGGGCATCGGGGCGGCATTCGCCCGGGAGTTGTCGGCGCGTGGGCTGGGGGTCGTGCTGGTCGCCCGGCATCCCGCGCTCGACCTGCCCGGGCCGAAGATCGAGGTCGCCGCCGACCTGGCCACACCGGAGGGGATCGAGACCGTCCTCGCCACGGTGTCCGGCCTGGAGATCGGCCTGCTCGTCGCGAACGCGGCGCTGTCGCCGATCGGCCCGTTCACCACGAGCGACCCCGCCGAGCTCACCCGCGCGATCGACCTCAACGTCCGCGCGCCCATGCTGCTCGCGCGGCACTTCCTGCCTGCGATGCAAGACCGCGGTCGCGGCGGATTCGTCGTCATGTCCTCGCTCGCGGGGGCGCAGGGTTCGCCCAATCTCAGCTTGTACGCCGGAACGAAGGCGTTCGGCGCGGTGTTCGCCGAGGGGCTGTGGGCCGAGCTGCGTACGTCGGGTGTGGACGCCGTCGCGTGTGTGGCCGGGGCGGTCAGCACTCCGGGGTTGGCGGCCTCGACGGCGAAGCCCGCGCCCGGGACGGTGGCTCCGGCCGAGGTGGTCGCGGCAGCGCTGGAAGCGTTGGGCAAGCGGCCGCGGGTAGTGCCGGGCACGCTGATGAAGGTGTCGTCGGCGATTCTCAGCCGGCTGCCTCGGCGTACGGCGATCTCGATCATGGGCCGCGCGTCGAAGGACGTCCTCGGCCCGTGACCACGGTTCCACCCTTCGGTGGGGCATCGACGTCTTGCGCTGGATCTATCTGTTAGATAGGTTACCTATCTATGACCAGGCTTGGCGCAGTACTCGCAATCGTGCTGGCGATCCCGTCGTCGCCGGTCGTCCCGACAGCCACCGCTGCCTCCTTCGGCAGTGTGGTGCCCGCCCCGGTGAGCTCGGTGCCCGCCGCCGGCGTCACCTACCAGATCACCTCGGCGACCACGGTGTACGCCGAACCCGGCTCGGCCGCCGCCCAAGCGGTGGCGACCATCCTGGCGACGCAGCTGCGCCGCTCGACCGGGTACGCCCTCCCCGTGGCCGACGCGCCCAGCTCGACTCCCGGCGACGGCGTCTCGCTGTTGCTGTCCGGCGCGCCCGCGACGGTCGGCCCGGAGGGATACCAGCTCACCGTGGCCGCCAACGCCGTCGCGATCCGTGCCCTGCAACCGGCCGGGCTCTTCCGTGGCCTGCAGACACTGCGGCAACTGCTGCCGCCGGAGGCCGACGCCGCGACCGTCCAGGCGGGACCGTGGCCGGTGCCGGGCGGCACGATCGTCGACTATCCGCGGTTCGCGTACCGGGGGATGATGCTCGACGTCGCGCGGCACTTCTTCCCCGTGGCGACCGTCCAGCGGCTCATCGACCAGATCGCGCTGTACAAGATCAATACGCTGCATCTGCACCTGTCGGACGACCAGGGGTGGCGGATCGCCATCGACTCCTGGCCGAACCTGGCGGCGTACGGGGGCAGCACGGCGGTCGGCGGCGACCCCGGCGGCTCCTACACGAAGGCCGACTACCAGGCCATCGTCGCGTACGCGGCGGCCCGGTACATCACGGTGGTGCCCGAGATCGACATGCCCGGCCACACCAACGCCGCACTCGCCTCGTACGCCCAGCTCAACTGCAACGGCGTCGCGCCCAAGCTCTACACGGGCACCAGCGTCGGATTCAGCTCGCTGTGCGTACCGCTGGAACTGACCTACACCTTCGTCGACGACGTTATCCGGGAACTCTCGGCGATCACCCCCGGCCCGTACGCCCACATCGGCGGGGACGAGGCGGCGTCGACCCCGGCGGCCGACTACACCTACTTCATGAACCGGGCGCAGAACATCGTCGCCGCGCACGGCAAGACGGCGATCGGCTGGCACGACATCGTCAAGTCCGACGAACTGCCGTCGACCGTCGCCCAGTTCTGGGGTACGACCAGCTCCGACAGCAACGTCGCGGCAGCGGCCGCCAACGGCACCAAGGTGCTGATGTCCCCGGCGAACCTCGCGTACCTGGACATGAAGTACGTCCGTAAGACCAAGCTCGGCCAGACCTGGGCCGGACTGATCGAGGTCGACAAGGCGTACAGCTGGAATCCCGGGGCATATCTCACCGGGGTGGGCGAGGCGTCCGTGCTCGGCGTCGAAGGTCCGTTGTGGACGGAGACGATCCGCACGGCGGCCGACATCGACTACATGGCCTTCCCGCGCCTGCCCGCGTTGGCCGAGCTGGGCTGGTCCCCCTGGAGCACGCACAACTGGACGGGGTTCGCCGGGCGCCTCGGCGCGCAAGGCCCGCGCTGGAAGGTCATGGGCGTGAACTACTACCACTCCCCGAAGATCACCTGGCCCGCCGGATCGTGAGGAGGAGACTCATGAAGTCCGCGTTGCGAATCTTCGCCGTGGCCGTGCTGCTGATCGCGTTGGTGCCGGTCGGCCCGACGGCGGCCGACGGCGCGACGGTCGGCTCGACCGAGCTGAAGTCTGGCTGGGCGCTGCGCTCGGCGACCGGCCTGGCCGACACCGGCGCGACGATCTCCCAGGTCGGCTACTCGACCGCCGGCTGGAACCCGGTCACGCTGCCCTCGACCGTGCTGGCCGGGCTCGTGGCGAACAACGTCTACCAGAACATCTACGTCGGCCAGAACCTGAAGAACGTGCCGGCCCTGACCGGGCAGGACTGGTGGTACCGGGGCGAGTTCACCGCCGCCGCGGCCGCCGCCGACCAGGCGTACTGGCTGCGCTTCGGAGGCATCACCTATCGGGCGCAGATCTGGCTCAACGGGGTGCAGCTCGACGCGAACGCGGTCGGGTCGCTGGCCGCCCACGAGTACAACGTGACCTCGACGATCCGGCCCGGCCAGGCGAACGCGCTGGCCATCCGGGTCACCCCGGCCAAACCGGGCTGCGCCGACCTGTCGTTCTGCACGGTCGACTGGAATCCCGAGGTGCCCGACATGAACGCCGGGCTTTGGGGCAAGACCAGGCTGGAGACCACCGGCCCGGTGGCGCTGCGCGACCCGTATGTGAAGACGGTACTGCCGTTGCCCGCGACGAACGCCGCCGACCTGACGGTGTACGCCGACGCCGTCAACGCGACGAGCGCGCCCGTCACCACCACTGTCACCGGGACGATCAGCAAACCCGGCCAGCCGACCGTGACGGTCAGCCAGACGGTGACGCTGGCGGCGGGGGAGCGCCGGGAGATCGCCTTCGACCCGGCGGCGTACCCGCAGTTGCACCTGGCCAACCCCGTGCTGTGGTGGCCCTACCAGTTCGGCTCGCCCGAGCGCTACCAGCTCAGCCTGTCCGCCGCCGTCGCCGGGTCCACCTCGGACACCAAGAGCGTCGACTTCGGCGTACGCCAGGTGACGGACTATCGGACGACGGTCAACGGGACCGCCTTCGCCGGCTACCGGATCAACGGCCAGAACATCCTGTTCCGGGGCGGCGGCTACATGTGGGACATGCTCCAGCGCTGGGACACCAAGACGAACGCGGCCCACGTCCGCTACGTCAAGGAGATGGGGCTCAACACGATCCGCCTCGAAGGCACCCTCGGCAACGAGGAGCTGTACGACCTGGCGGACGCGGCCGGCGTACTGATCATGCCGGGCTTCACCTGTTGCAGCGCCTGGGAGAACGACTCCGGCTGGAGCACCGAGCAGACTCAGGTCGCCCAGGCGTCGCTGGAGACCCAGCTCCGATCACTGCGCGCACACCCGAGCGTCTTCGTCTGGGCGTACGGCAGCGACCAGCCGCCGACCGCGGCGCACCTGACGGCGTACAAGTCGATCGCCACCCGCCTGCACTGGCAGAACCCGACGCTGGACAACGTCGCGACCTGGTCGAACGCGAACGCGGGCGTGAAGATGGACGGCCCGTACAAGTGGGCGCCGCCGGTGCTCTGGTGGGACACGACCAAGGCCGGCAGCGCCTTCGGGACCACGGGGGAGGAGGGCACCGAGGCCCCGCCGCCGCTGGAGAGCCTGCAGAAGTTCATCCCGGCCGGCGAGCTGTGGCCGATCGGCGCGACCTGGAACTATCACGCGGGCAAGGCCGGCAGCGTCTTCGCGGACATCGGCATGTACACCGACGGCCTCAACCGCCGATACGGCACCGCGACGAGCGCGGCCGACTACGCGCTCAAGGCCGAGCTGATGAACTACGAGAACACCCGGGCGTTCTTCGAGGCGTGGAACTCCCACGAGTACAGCCAGTCCTTCGGGACCATCTTCTGGATGCTCAACAGCGCCTGGCCCTCGGTGCACTGGAACCTCTACGACTACTACTTCAAACCGGGCGGTGGCTTCTTCGGCGCGAAGAAGGCCGACGAGCCCGTGCACATCGCGTACGACTACGCGACGAAGAAGGTCTTCGTGGTCAACTCGACGCTGGCCGCCCGCGCGGGGCTGACCGCCACCGCGACGCTGCACACGATCCCGAACCTGGCGACCGTGTCCACCACGACCGCCCCGGTCACCGCGACGGCGAACGCGTCGACGCAGGCCCTGACGGTGCCCACACCGAACGGGCTGACCTCGACCTACTTCCTGCGCCTGCAACTGAAGGACGGCAGCGGCGCGGTCGTCAGCAACAACCTCTACTGGTACTCGACCACGCCGGACGCGCTCGGCAAGAAGAGCAACTGGTACTCCACCACGACGAAGACCTTCGCCAACCTGACCGGCCTGAACAGCCTGCCGTCGAACCCGTCGGTGACCTCGTCGGCGACGCGATCGGTGAGCGGCGGGCAGGAGACAGTAAGCATCACGCTGACCAACACCAGCTCGGCCAACCTCGCGTTCTTCCTCCGCCCGGAGATCATCGCGGGCAGCGGCGGAACCGAGGTCCTGCCGGTCACGTACACCGAGAACTACGTGTCGCTGTGGCCTGGCGAGTCCACCACGATCACGGCCGCGTACGCCACGGCCGACCTCGGCGGGCAAGCTCCCTACCTGCGACTACGCGGGTACAACGTGCCGACGGCGGTGGCGCCGATCCCCTAGACCCCACCGGGGAATGGGAGGTCCGGGCGGGCTGCGGCGCGGCAGCCCGCCCGGTACCCGGCGGACCGGGATCAGCCGCAGAAGCGAGACACGTGGTCAATCATGTTCGGGTAGTCGAAGTTGGCCGCCGTGAGCGAGCTGGCGAACGCGAGCTCCTGGTCGCTGGAGGAGATGCTGAAGTAGCCGTGGAAGGCGCCGATGTGGTTGAAGAAGCTGACCCCGGTGTAAGTGTTGTTGTGCTGCGACTCGGCGCGGTCGTTCCAGCCGTACTGCGACAGGTCCTGGGCGCCGCAGTCGCTCAGCTTCCCTCGGGGGTAGCCGTAGTTGGCGTAGTCGTAGAAGCAGAACCAGCCGCTCGGGCAGTCCGGCGCTCCGAGGATGCCGACACCTGACGCGTCGGGTGCGTCGGCGGGCTGCGCGAACGTGATCACGAACTTGCCGTTGTCGTACGCGACCTCGTTGGCGGCGGTCTGCTCGCCGCCGGGGTACAGCTTGAGCTGTAGTTCTACTTGACGCTGGAGTTCGGCCGGCGACCCGGCCCGCTTGGACAGCAGCTCACGCGACTGTTGTGCGTTCGGGCCAGGTTCGGCGGCGGCCGGCGTGGGCAGCAGTGAGCCGCACAACACCGCCGCCGCAACGGCTGCGATCAGCGAGCGCATCTTGAGCCTCCCTATTGCTGTATGCGAATTCGTCAAGGAGAGCAAGAAAATCTTCCGTGGCCCATGGTCTTTCGGACACCGCCGAATGTCGGGCACAGGTACCCTGCCGCGGTGGATGACAAGTGGGTCGACTTCCTGCGGTACCTCGCGCTGATCGGCGTCTACGTGTTCGGGGCGACGATCCTGGCGAACCTCGTGCTCCGCATACGCCGATTCGCTCCCACTCGGCGGACGCTCGCCAAGATCCCCGAGTACGCCCTCGCCTGGCGAGCGCTGTCCCGCGGTGAGTACGCCGAAGGCCTGGACCTCGCCTGGCGGGCGTACGAGGAATGCCGCGACCTGACGGCGGGCCGTCGCCGGAATGCGCTGGCCTGCTGCGAAGTGCTGCTCGGCACAGCGCTGCAAGAGGCCGGCCGCCACGAGGAGGCCCTCGTCTACCTGCGGCCCGCCGAGGCGACGCTCGCCAAAGCGCGAGAGTACGACGGCGGAATCGTGCGGGGCGCGTACGGGGCCGGGGTGCTCGCCCTCGCCGAATCGCTGTCCGAATTGGACGACCGATCCGAGGCGCTGGCGGCGACCGAGCGCGCCCTCCACTGGCACGTACGCCACGGCCGCCGCCGTCATTCGATGCCGTCGTACCACGCCGCGCTCTACCTCCACGGCCGGGAACTGCTGCGGAGCGCGCAGGTCACCGAGGCCGCCCGAGCCGCGCGTACGGCGTTGGAAGCGCGGCGGGCCACGACCAGCGACCCGGACGTGATCGTCGCGTCGTGCCTCGCCCTCACCGCCGAGATCGCTGTCGCGAACGACCGCCCCGAACTCGCCCTGCCGGTCGCCGAGGAAGCCGTCGCACACAGCCGGATGCTGTCGGCCGCCCCGGCCGCACACCGTGCCGCGCTGGCCGAGGCGCTCACGATCCACGCCCGCGTCCTCGGCGCACTCGACCGCCCAGCCGACGGCCTCGCCGCGATCACCGAGTCCGTCGAGCTGACCCGCAAGCTCGCCGAGGAACTCCCCGACCGCTATCGATCCGCCCTCGCCGACCGCGAGGCGACGATGGCCGACCTCGCGACGAGCGACAACGAGCGCGCCCGATGATGCGCCTGTTCCGCCGATGCATCGACACGGATGCGATTGCCCAGCTGACCGGAGCGGCCGGCGGTCTGGCAGAGTGACGGTCATGGACGCGTACGACGCCGTGGTGGCGCAATGGCCCGTCGAAGTCGAGACGCTCGATCTGGAGTCGCGGTTCGGCACGACCCGGATCCTGGCGGCCGGCCCTACGGTCGGAGAGCCGTTGGTGCTGCTCCATGGGGGTGGCGCTACGTCGTCGGTGTGGTTCGCCGATGTCGAGTCGCTGGCGCGGGAGCGCCGGGTGTACGCCGTCGACCTCATCTGCGACGCCGGACGTAGCCGACCCAGGCGGGGCGCTGTGCGTACCAGAAGGGATGTCGCGGACTGGTTCGCCACGGTGCTGGACGGATTGGGCGTGGAACGAGCCGATGTGGCCGGGCATTCCTACGGAGCGTGGGTGGCGCTCGCGGCGGCGGTGGAGACGCGGCGCGTGCGGCGGCTCGCGTTGATCGACCCGACGACGTGCTTCGCGCCGATGGCGCGTGGGTACGTGCGGCGCAGTCTGCCGGCCGTGGTCTTCGGCGGCGAGAAGCGGTGGCGGCGGTTCTTGGCATGGGAGACCGGGGGCCGCGCGCTGGATCCGGCCTGGCTGACCTTGGTGGCGACGCGGGCACAGGGGCGTAACCGCGCGAAGGTAGTGCTGCCGAAGCGACCGTCCGATGAGGAGCTTCGCGCCCTGGACGCGCCGGTGTTGCTGGTGCTGGGCGGGCAGAGCCAGGTGCACGACGTCACCGCCGTACGCGAGCACGCCGAACAGGTGCTCCGCGAGGTCAGCGTCGTGATGCTGCCCGACGCGACCCATCACACGCTGCCGCAACAGCACGCGATCGAACTGGATCCGTTCCTGCTCGACTTCTTCGCCAAGCACGACCCGGTCGCCGCGACGCCCCCGCGCTAACGCTGACTGTTCGCCCGCTGGATCAGGGTTCTGGGTCGAATCATGGCCCAAGATTCGACCCAGAACCCTGATCCAGCGCGAAAAACGCCACCAAAATCGTCAGGAGCGGCCGAGCAGTGTGCCGGCGGCGCCGAGCACGACGCCGAACGCGCAGACCAGCCGCCGCCACATGTCGCGTTCGCCGAGCAGTCGTGCGCCGAGGAAGACGACGAGGACCACGCTGACCTCGCGCAACGGGGCGATGACCGTCACCGGCGCGAGGGTGAGCGCGGTCAGGATGAGCATGTAGGAGGCGGGGGAGAAGATCGCGGTGCCGAGTGCGCTCTTCCAGTGGTCGCGCCAGACGTCGCGGAGTTGGGCTCGGCGGCGGACGAGCACGGGCGAGAGGGCCAGCGCACGCAGCGTGTCGGTGCCCCAGTTGACGAGGATCGGCGGGATGGCGGCGGCCGTCACCGCCTGCTTGTCCAGCAGTGTGTAGGCCGCGATGAACACCCCGACGAGCAGGCCGTACCCGATGCCGCTGCTCGCTTTGCGCAGGCCGAGCAGCGCCACGCTGACCGAGAGCGCCAGGATGCCGGCCCAGCCGAGCAGCCCGGGCTGTTCGTGCCAGGCCAACACGGCGACGCTGCTGGCCAGCAGCGGGCCGGTGCCCCGCGCGACGGGGTAGACGACGGACAGGTCGCCGACCCGGTAGCCCCGTTGCAGGGTGAGAAAGTAGCCGGTGTGCAGGACCAGTGCGCCCCCGATGAACAGCGGCGTGCGCCAGTCGAGCGAGGTCCACGCGGTCCACAGGGTCCAGATGCCCAGCGGCGCCCAGAGGATGGCGGCGACCGCCGACCACAGCCCGACGAAGACCGGCCCGCTGGCGCTGCCCGCGCGCTTGGCGAGCAGGTTCCAGCTGGCGTGGCACAGGACCGAGGCGGCGACGAGCGCGAGCGCGGTGGGCGGCATCAGCGCCGGCCGAACGGAACGCCGGTCATCGTGCTCACGTCCTGGCCGAACACCGCCAGGACGTGCGGCGCGACGTCCGCGTGGCACACTCGCCCCGCGTCGGCCGGGACGCTGGGCCCACTCGCCGCGATCCAGGCCTGCTTCTCCCAAGTGGTACGCCCACCGTGGCCGCCTTCGTCCCGATGGCCGTGATCGGTGACCACGATGACGGTCAGGTCGTCGAGGTGGGCGACGGCGTCGAGGACCTGGCCGATCTGGGCGTCCGCCCGCTCGACGGCGGCGAGGTACTCGGGGCCGGTGCCGACCGCGTGCGCCACCTCGTCGGGTGCTCCGATGTAGACGAATGCGGCGTCGTACGCGCCGGTGCTGAGCGTACGGGTGGCGTCGTCGACGACGAGCTGATCGGCCTCGGCGTGCCCGAGCGCTTCGCCGTCGGCGTACGAGAGCCGGGTCGGGTCGGTGAACAGCGGTCCGCCGGACGTGGCGGTCGCCAGCGGCGCCCAGGTCAGGGCGGCGTACGTGCGGAGTCCCGCGCGCTTGGCCAGTGTCAGGAAATCCGGGAAGACGGCCAGCCGATGGCCGGCGAACTTGTTGCCGAAGACCCCGTGCGCCTCCGGCCACATGCCGGTGGCGACCGTGGTCCAGCACGGGCCGGACAACACCGGCGCGGCCGAGCTGACCTCGAAGGAGCTGAAGAACCCGGCCTCGGCGACGGCGTCGATGCGCGGGGTGTGCGCGGCGGCGAGGGTGTCGAGGCGTACGCCGTCCACCCCGAAGACGATCACGTGCGGCACTCGGCTCCTCGTCCCTTGCCCGTCGCTTCCGTTGGCGGCAGATCACGGATATGCATGCGATCTTGGCGGTCGGAAGCATGCGTATCCGTGATCTGCCGCAGATCGGAGGCGATGGTAACCGGTTACTGTCAGAAAGATCAAGGGTGGAGGCGGTGGTAGAGCTTGCGCATCCCGCCGAGCCAGCGATCGGTGTCGGTGACCCGATTCAGCGAGTACTGCGCCACCTCGGGATGCGGCAGGATCAGGAACCGCCCCTCGTCGATGGCTTCCACGACTCGGTCGGCGACCTCGGCCGGCTCCAGCAGCGGGGCGGCGGCGAGCGTGGCGGAGTCTGCGGGCGCGCCGTCGAGCAACGGCGTACGCACGCCTTGCGGGCACAGGCAGGAGAAGGTGACGCCGGTGTCGCCGCCGTAGCGGATGGCGAGCCATTCGGCGAGCGCGACCGCGCCGTGCTTGCTGACGGCGTACGCCGCGACGTCGAGTTCGGTCAGCAGCCCGGCGGCGGAGGCGGTGACGAGGAAGTGCCCGCGGCCCCGCTCGACCATCCGCGGCAGCACCGTACGCGCGGCGTACAGGTGGGCGAGGACGTGGACGCCCCAGGCCAGTTCCCAGTCGGAGTCGGTGCCGAGCCCGGGCGGCGTGGCCACGCCCGCGTTCGAGCACCAGATGCCGATCGGGCCGAGTTCGTCCTCGATGCGGTCGACCGCGCGGGCCACGGCCTCTTCGTCGGTGACGTCGAGCCCGATCCCGCCGTGTCCCTCGCCGAGGGCGTACGCCGCCCGAGCGGCGCGAGCGCCGTCGAGGTCCGCCAGCACGACTCTGGCCCCGTCCGCGGCGAACCGCTGGGCCAGGGCCAGGCCGATGCCACTTGCTCCGCCGGTGACCACGACGATGCCGTCGGTGGGCTTGTAGTGCGCCATCGCGACATCATTCCAGGTTCAGGTAAACCCCTCCGGCGAAGGCTCCGTCGTGCAACTCCAGCCGGTCCGGCTGCGCGCCGGCCGGGAGGCTGAACCGCAGCGCCATCACGCGTTCCAGCCCGGGCGGGACGGCCAGGGTGAAGGGGTCGCCGTAGTTGGCCGCGAGGACGGCGGCCGGATCCGGCTCGACCCAGGTTTTGTCCGATGTGTACAGCCGCTGCATGGTCCGATAGAGCTGAACGGGCTGATCACCGGCTCGGATCGACAAGGTGACGTCGCACGTCGTGGCCTTGCCCTTGGTGCAGCTCGCCGAGTAGATCGTGAAGTGCGCGGTCCCGTCGGACGCCTCCTGACCCACCTCGGCCTCGGACTGCGGCCCGTTCCAAGCGTGTGCCCGCACCCCCTGCGCGTTCTCCACGGCAGCCGCCATCCGCGGGACGAACACCAGCAACGCCACCGCGCTCACCACGATCACCGCGACCGCGGCCAGACCCACGGGCACCCACCAGGCAGGCTCCCGGCGGGGCTGCTCCGGTTGCGCCTCGCGGACCGTTCGCGCTTCGTCGGCGGGCCGGGTCTCGCGGGCCGGTCGCGCCGCGCGGCGTTGCCAGGCTCGCCGGCCCAACCACACGAGTACGCCGAGCGCAGCGACCAGGGCCACGAACGGCAGCCAACGGCGCCACCAGGGCGCTTCCGGACCTGCCACCGCGACGACGTCGGCGGCGGCGCAGTCGAGCAGGCGCCCCGACGCGGCGTCGTTGACGCAGGCGGTGGCCGGTTCGGACGCGTGCGGCACGGGCAGCGCGCCGGAACTCTGGAGCGTGGTCTGAGCCTTCGGCGCCACCTTCGCCGACCAGACCACGCGGTCACCGTCCACTTTCGCGCCGTCGGCGACCAGACCGGTCGTGCCGTCCGGCATCCGCTGGACCACGATGGTGGTCATCGGCAGCGCCGAGGTATTGGTCAGCACGATCTGGTAGACCGTGTTCGCGCCGGCGGACTGGGTCTCCAAGGCGACCTGGACCGGCGCGTCCGGGACGGCTGCTGCGGGTGCGGAGACTGGGGCCGCGGCCGGCAGAAGCGCCTGGGCGACGGCCACCCCGAGAGTCAGGATCGTCATAACGAAGGTGACGCTGCCACGTTCAGTACGCCGAATCCCGGGTTTGTCCAATCCCACCCGCTACCGGCGGGTCTCGCTTAGGGTGACCCGTTACCAGCGGTTGTGCACGAGTGGCCGGATCAGTTCGTCGTAGACCTCGGCGACACCCTGCTGCGCCTCGGCGCTCAGCGGCGCGAGATCGGCGGCGGCGGCGTTACCGTGGGCCTGCTCGGCTGAGCGGGCTCCCGGGATGACGACGCTGACCCCGGGCTGGTCGACGATCCAGCGCAAGGCGAACTGCGCCATCGTCGCACCGGCCGGCACCAGCGACCGCAGCCGGCGGACGGCTTCCAGCCCGACCTCGAACGGTACGCCGGAGAAGGTCTCGCCGACGTCGAAGGCCTCACCGTGCCGGTTGAAGTTCCGGTGGTCGTTCGCGGCGAACGTGGTGTGCTCGTCGTACCGCCCGGACAGCAGCCCGCTGGCCAGCGGCACCCGGGCGATGATCCCGACCCCGGCCGCCTGCGCGGCGGGCAGTACGCGCTCCAGCGGCTTGAGCCGCAACGCGTTGAGGATGATCTGCACGGTCGCCACGTTGGGCCGGGCGATCGCGGTCAGCGCCTCGTCGCAGGTCTCCACGCTCACCCCGTACGCCGCGATCCGCTTCTCGGCGACAAGCGTGTCCAGGGCGTCGTAGACGGCGTCGGAGGCGTACACCGGGGTCGGCGGGCAGTGCAGCTGGACCAGGTCGAGCGTGTCCGTCTGGAGGTTCTCCCGGGACCGGTCGGTCCAGCGCCGGAAGTTGTCCAATGTGTACGCCGACACCTCCTGCGGCACCCGGCGGCCCATCTTGGTCGCCACGGTCAGCCCCGGGCGGTCCTGGACGAGCCTGCCGACGATCTGCTCGCTGCGGCCGTCGCCGTAGACGTCGGCCGTGTCGATGAAGGTGACGCCGGAGTCGACGGCGGCCCCGAGCACCGCGGCCGCGTCGTCCTCGGCGACCTCGCCCCAGTCGGCGCCCAGCTGCCAGGCACCGAGCCCGACCTTGCCGACGGTGCGGCCGGTACGCCCCAGGATCGCGGTCTCCACGTCCCCGACTCTACCGATCACATGTTGATCATGTGGCCGGACAGGCCGTGAATCGCCTCCTTGACCGCCTCGCCGAGGGTCGGGTGAGCGTGCACGTTGCGGGCGACCTCGTGCACGGTCAGATCCCAGAGCTGGGCCAGGGTCAGCTCGGGCAGCAGCTCGGTCACCTCCGGGCCGATCAGGTGCGCGCCGAGGATCTCGCCGTGCTTGTCGTCGCTGATGACCTTGACGAAGCCGACCGTGTCGCCGAGCCCGTTGGACTTGCCGTTGGCGGAGAACGGGAACTTCGCGACCTTGACGTCGAAGCCGCGCTCGCGGGCCTGCGCCTCGGTCCACCCGAAGCTGGCGATCTGCGGCTGGCAGTAGGTCGCCCGCGGGATCATGACGTAGTCCAGCTCCATCGTCTCCGCGTCGCCGATCGTCTCGGCCGCGATGATGCCCATCGCCTCGGCGGCGTGCGCCAGCATGAGTTTCGCCGTCACATCCCCGATGGCGTAGATGTGGGGGACGTTCGTCCGGCACCGGCCGTCGACGTCGATCGCGCCGCGCTGCGTCAGGCGTACCCCTGCCTTCTCGAGACCGTAACCCTCGACGCGGGGCGCGAAGCCGATGGCCTGGAGGACCTTGTCGGCCTCGAGGACTTGCTGTTGCCCGTCTTTGGTGACCGTCACGCGGACCTTGGGGCCGCTGTCCTCGATCGCGTCGACCCGGGTGCCGGTGTGGATCTCGACGCCCATGCGCTTGTAGCGCTTGGCCAGCTCGGCCGAGACCTCCTCGTCCTCCAGCGGGACGAGCCGGTCGAGGAACTCGACGATGGTGACCTTGACCCCGTAGTTGTGCAGGACGTACGCGAACTCGACGCCGATCGCGCCGGCCCCGGCGATGATGATGCTCCCGGGCAGCTGGTCGGTGAGGATCTGCTCCTCGTAGGTCACGACGCGCTCGGAGAGCCGGGTGCCGGGGATCAGGCGGGTCACCGATCCGGTGGCGATGATGCAGTTGTCGAACGTGATCCGCTCGTCGCCGACCTGCAGCGTGTGGTCGTCGAGGAAGGCGCCGCGCGCGTTGTACTGCGTGATCGAGTTCTTCTTCATCAGGAAGTTGACGCCCTTGACGCGGCCGTCGGCGACCTTGCGGCTGCGCTCGAACGCCGCCGTGTAGTCGAACTTCACCGTGCCCTCGACCTGGATGCCGAACAGCTTCTGCTCGTCCCGGAAGATGTGCGCCAGCTCGGCGTTGCGGAGCAGGGCCTTCGACGGGATGCAGCCGATGTTGAGGCACACGCCGCCCCAGAAGCGTTCCTCGACGACGGCGACCTTCTTGCCCAGCTGGGCGGCGCGGACCGCCGCGGTGTATCCGCCGGGCCCGGCGCCCAGCACGACGACGTCGAAGTGCTCACTCATGATCGCCAGATTACCCCGCCGAAGGGCCGGGTTCGCCGTTAAGCGGCTGCCTCGGCCATGGTCCGGGTGTGGACGTGCTCGATCAAGGTCACCAGCAGCTCGCGGCCGGCGCGGGGGTCGCGGACGTCACACTGGACGACCGGTACGCCCGGCCGCAGCGCGAGCGCGGCCCGCACGGTCGGCAGGTCGAACGACTGACGGCCGAAGAACGGGTTGACCGCGATCATGAAGGGCGTGCCGCGCTGCTCGAAGTAGTCGATGGCGGCGAAGCAGTCGCTCAGCCGGTTGGTGTCGGCGAGCACGATCGCTCCGAGGGCGCCCAGCGCGACCTCGTCCCACAGCGGCCACAGGCCTTCCTGGCCCGGCGCGCTGAACAGGTAGAGGACGAGATCCTCGTCGAAGGTGAGCCAGCCGAAGTCCATCGTCACCGTGCTCGATCGGCGTACGCCGGTGCGTGGGTCCTTCGTGGTGTAGACCTCTTCGGTGTGCAGCGGGGTGATCTCGCTGACCGAACCGACCAGGGTGGACTTGCCGGCGCCGAGACCGCCCGCGACGACGACCTTCAAAGAGGTCGGCACGGCGTAAGCGGGGCTGCTGCCGTCTTCGCGAAGTCCGGAGACCATCGATCACCGCCGGTAGTGGGTTGTCCTTGCGGACCTGACGTCGAACGCGGTGATATTACTCCCGCGCGACACTCGTGCCCCCGCAAGGCGGCAGGTGTCATCGCGATTCTCACAACGTTTCGAGATGTGTGAGTCCGTTGTGGACCGACCCTACCAGGGCATCTGGTTCGCGCAATGGGTGGCTGTCCGGTTTCCGCAGACCGTTACAGGGTCACGGCGGAGCCGGACGGGATGCCCTCGCGATGTCCGCCGTCGAGCAGCCACGCCTGCGATCGGCCCCAGACGGTCCAGTCGTGCCCGTCGCCGACCAGGGCGGTGTCCTCGTCGATCCCGACGATTCGCATGCCCTCACGGGGTCGCAGCAGCGGCCGCAGCATCAGATTCGGCATCCGGCCCAGGAACTTGTCGAAGTGCGGCAACACCCGCAACCCCGGCACCAGCCCCAGACCGGGCGCGCCGGCCTTGGTGGGATGCCGGATGTCGGGGACCCAGCCGCCGAAGGCCATGGCACCGGCGCTGCACCCGGCCAGCGCCGTGCCGTTCTCCCACAACGTGACGATCGCCGCCCACAGTTTCGTGTCGCGGAAGGTCTCGGTGAGGTAGAGCGGATTACCGCCGGAGAAGTAGATCAGGCCGGGCGTCTCCCGGGTCAGCTCCTCGACGAACGCCGGGTCCTCGGCGTCCTGCCGGGTACGCACGACCAGCGGGACCGGCTGGGCGTCCAGCTTCTCGGCATGCCGCTCGCCCAGCGAGATCCAGCGGTTCAGGCTGCCGTCGCCCTCGGGCGCGGCGGCCGTCGGGATCTGGACGTACCGCCGCGGGCGGCCGTCGAGCAGGTGCTTGTCGACGTCGAACATGGCGTCGGTGTACTCGCCGGAGCCGACCAGGGCGATGGGTCCTGCCATGCGATTCAGCGTACTGCGCGCTCCCGCGGGCTCCGGTATGGCGCTGGATCAGGGTTCCGTGTCGAATCATGGGGCAAGATTCGACACGGAACCCTGATCCGCTGCCCAAGCAGGCTAGTGGGGGAGGCGGACGGTGAAGGTGGTGCCGACGCCGACCGTGCTCGTCACGTCGATCGTGCCGCCGTGGTCGCTGACGAGCTGCCGGGCGATGGCCAGCCCGAGGCCGCTGCCGCCGCGTCCCCGGGCCGGGTCGGCCCGCCAGAGCCGGTCGAACACATGCGGCAGATCGGCGGGCGCGATCCCGCGTCCCGTGTCGCTCACCGCGACGGTCGCGGCCGAGCCGTCCGCCGTGACGGTCAAGGTGATCCGGCCGCCGGGCGGGGTCGCGGTGATCGCGTTGCGGAGGAGGTTGCCCAGGACCTGGCGGAGCCGGTCCGGGTCGGCGTACACGGTCGGTTCGCCGTCGGTGCGCACTTCCACGGTGAGCCCGGCCGCCTCGGCGACGGCGGCATGGGCGGTCCGCACGGTCTCCGCCAGCTCCGCGAGATCCACCGTCGTCCGGTGGTACGCGAGCACGCCGGCCTCGGCCATCGCCAAGTCCTGCAGGTCGTCCACGATGCGCTGCTGCAGCAGGGCTTCCTCGTGCAGGGAGGCGAACAGCTCACGGCTCGGCGGCATCACGCCGTCTTCGAGCGCCTCGAGATAGCCGCGCAGGTTCGCCAGGGGCGTACGCAGTTCGTGGGCCACGTCGGCGATGAGCTGTCGCTGCCGTTCCTCGCTGGCCGCCAGCGACCCGGCCATGCGGTTGAAGGCCCGCGCCAGTTCCGCCAGCTCGTCGTGGCCGGTGACCGGGACGGGGTCGGCCCGGCCCTGCGTCGCCAGCGTGCGGGAGGCGGTGGTGAGCGCGCCGATGGGCCGCAGCACCCGGCGGCTCAGCAGGACGGCGCACACCGCGGTGACCAGCACGACCGCAGCTGCGGCCAGGCCGATCGCCCGCGCCGGCACACCCCGAGCCGGCACCTCGTCCAGCGCGCCGAGATAGACCTGGACGGGCTTGGGGGCGTACGCCGAGAGGTCCTCGTTCAGCAGTCCGATGAGGCATTCGGCGTCGTTGTCGCGATTCAGGCATTCCTTGCCGCGTGTGTCCACCGGTCCCCGCGGCCGGCTGGCTTCCTTGGCTCGCCGGTTGCATGCGCTGCGGATCGCCTCCGCTCCGCCGAGGATCTCGAAGTACGGCGGTTTGCCGTTGACCTGGACGAGGCGTACGTCCAGGCCGGCGTCGGCCGCGCAGGACGTCATGATCCAGCCACGGTAGAAGGCGTCCGCACTGGCGACGACCAACCGGAGTCGGCCGTACGCGTCGAAGCCAGGCGGGAAGGCGACGACCGGGCGTACGTCCACAAGCGACGGAGCGCCGACGGTCGGCCGGGCGGTGCGGCCGGCGAGCACGTCGGAGTCAGCGAGCACGGCCCCGGAGTCGTCGACCACGCGGATGCGCTGGTTGAGCCGCCCGGCGAGGGTCTGCACCGGATCCTCGACGCCGGACCAGGTCGGATGCGTACGCCCATAGGCGGCCAGCTCGGCGACCGCGTCCTCGACGTCGCGATGGCTGGCCGCGACGTAGCTCGTCAGGGCCTGGTTGGCCTGTTGCAGGGTCAGCCAGGCGGTGGCGGCCGACGACGTCGCCACCAGCACCACCGTCAGCAGGAGGACCCGCAGCCGGAAACTCATGCCGCGACCTGCCCCGGCGAGCCTGGCGAGCCCGGCGAGATCCGGTAGCCACGGCCGTACACGGTCTGGACGTAGCGCGGCGCGGCCGGATCGTCCTCGATCTTCCGGCGCAGGTTCATCACGTGGGCGTCGACCGTGCGCTCCTCGACGTAGTGGTCGAACCCGAACGCCCGGTCGATGATCTGCGCGCGGGTGAAGACCCGGCCCGGCTCGGCCGCCAGCACCTGCAGGATGCCGAACTCCTTGGCGGTCACGGCGACCGGGCGCCCGGCGACGCGTACCTCGAACCGGCCGGGGTCGACGGTCAGCTCGCCGACCGTCAGCACCTCCTCCTCCGGCGACGAGATCCGCCCGGACCGGCGCAGCAGCGCGCGTACGCGGGCGGTCAGCTCCCGGGGGCTGAACGGCTTGGTCATGTAGTCGTCGGCGCCGATGTCGAGGCCGAGCAACAAGTCGTCCTCCGCGCTGCGCGCGGTCAGCAGCAGGATCGCCACGTCGGACTCGGCTCGCAGGATGCGGCACACGTCCAGCCCGTCGACCAGCGGCATCATCACGTCGAGCACCACCAGGTCCGGCCGGTACGCCCGGCTCCGGTCGAGCGCGGCCCGGCCGTCGCCGACCACGAGCACGCTGTGCCCCTCCCGTTCGAGGTAGACCCGCAGCAGGTCGGCCTGCTTTCGGTCGTCCTCCGCCACCAGTACGCGCGCTCCCATGCGGGCCACCTTAAGCGGGCCGTGAGCATGGCCGGTAGCTGCGGCAACAGCGCCGCATGCCGCCCGCACAGGTTCTTCACAAGATCTTCACGACTGTCGCCCTAGCGTCCGTCGCCGTGAAGATCACACGAATCGTCGCGGTGGCGGCGCTGGTGGCGGCGCTGGCCGGGTGCGGCAAGGGCAGCGAAGATCCGAAGGTGGCGAGCGCGGGCGGCACTCCGACCATCGCCCCGACCTCCGACGTCGTCGGCGCGTACGTCGAGGCGGTCCGCGTCTACGTGACCTGTCTGCGGGCCGAGGGCCTGAAGGTCACCGACCCGGACGCCAAGGGCCGGTTCACGTTCGAAGGCGACCTGCGCAAACTCAAGGCCGACCCGAAGTTCCGCGCCGGCCAGCAGAAGTGTGGCGGCCTGTTGCCGCCGGTGCCGGAAGAGCTGGAGGAGCGGCCGGTCATGACCGCCGAGGAGATCGAGAACGCCCGCAAGTACGCCAAATGCATGCGGGATAACGGGGTGCCTGAGTTCCCCGACCCGGGTCCGGACGGGTACTACCCCGAAGACGGGCCGTATTCCGGGAGCGGTTCGGACGCCGATCTGCGGGCGCAGGTGATCTGCTCGCCGATCGTCAACGGGGGCGTGCGGATCGATCCCAGTAAGGGTCAGGGATGAGGCGCTCGATCGCCGTGGCCGTCGCCGTCGCCGTCGTGGCGGGGGCGGCGGCCTGGGCCTCGGTCGGCTTCGGCGGCGGTACGCCCGACGCGGCCGGGACCGAGCCGAGCCGGGCCGAGAACGTGCCGGTCAAGCGGGAGACTCTGGTCAGCTGGGTGACGATGGACGGGCAGGTGGGTTTCGGCCTGGCCCAGCCGATCGCGAGCACCGCGGCGGGCACGGTGACCTGGCTCGCTACGCCGGGCACGACGATCACGCGCGGCAAGCCGTTCGTCCGCGTGGACGACAAGCCCGTGGTTCTCCTCTACGGGCAGCTGCCGATGTATCGGGACCTGCAGGCCGGCGTCGAAGGCGCCGACGTCGCCCAGTTCGAGACCAACCTGAAGGCGCTCGGCTACACCGGGTTCACCGTCGACAAGGAGTTCTCGTCGTCCACCACGACGGCGGTCAAGCGCTGGCAGGCCGACCTCGGCCTGCCCGAGACGGGCGTCGTCGCGGCCGGTCAGATCGTGTACGCCTCCGCCGCCGTCCGCGTCGCTCAGCAGCTCGTCCGGCTGGGGGCGGCCAGCCCGGCCGAGGTGGTGTCGGCGACCGGGACGACGAAGATGATCACCGTCTCCGCGCAGACCGCCGACGCCGGCTGGGCCGTACGCGCCGCGAAGGTCACGATCGAGCTGCCCGACGGGACCACGACGGAAGGCAAGGTCGACTCGATCGGGGACGCGCCCGAGTCGGAAGGCCACGGTCCCACCGTGACGATTCTCGTCGCGGTCGCCGATCAGAAGGCGCTCGGCCGCCTCGACCGGGGCACGGTCACCGTCCGCCACGCCGCCCAGGAACGCAAGGACGTGCTGACCGTGCCGATCGCGGCCCTGCTCGCCCTCGCCGAAGGCGGCTACGGCGTGGAGGTCGTCGACGGCGGGAAGTCCACCGTGGTGGCGGTCCGGGTGGGCCTGTTCGCGGGCGGCCGGGTCGAGATCACCGGCAGCGGCGTAGCCGAGGGCACGACGGTCAGGGTCCCGGCATGAGCACGCCCGCGGTGGAGTTGCGGAACGTGTCGAAGGTCTATCCGGGCGGGGTCACCGCCCTCGCCGACGTCGACCTCACCATCGAACGGGGTGAACTGGTCGGCATCGTCGGCCGCAGCGGGTCCGGCAAGTCCACCCTGCTCAACCTGCTCGGCACCCTCGACCGCCCGACCACCGGCAGCGTACGCATCGACGGGCGTGAAGTCGGCGTACTGCCGGACAAGCAACTGTCCAGGCTCCGGGCCGACGTCATCGGCTTCGTCTTCCAGCAGTTCCACTTGGCTTCCGGCGTAGCAGTGCGGGACAACGTGGCCGACGGGCTGCTGTATGCCGGGGTCCCACAGCGCGCCCGGCGGAACCGGGCCGAGGAGGCACTGCGCAGCGTGGGCTTGGAGCACCGGCTGGACCACCTGCCGAACCAGCTCTCGGGTGGCGAGCGGCAGCGAGTCGCGATCGCGCGGGCGATCGTGGGGGAGCCGGTGCTGCTGCTGGCCGACGAGCCGACCGGCAACCTCGACAGCGCGTCCGGCACGACCGTCCTCGGGCTGCTGACCGACCTGCACGCGGCCGGCACGACGGTCGTCGTCATCACGCACGACCGGCAACTCGCCGAACAGCTGCCCCGGCGGGTCGAGCTGAGCGACGGGCGGATCGTGCACGACTCCCACCACCTGTCAGGAGCGTCATGACCAGGTTGAGCCCGGCCGACGTCGCCCGGCTCGGCGCGAGCGGCCTGCGGTCACGACCGCTTCGGGTGTTCCTGTCCGCGCTGGGCATCGCCATCGGCATCGGCGCGATGCTCGCGGTCGTCGGCATCTCCTCGTCCAGTCGCGCCGACCTCGATCGCACGCTCAGCCGGCTCGGCACGAACCTGCTCACCGTCGCGCCCGGCAGCACCCTCGGCGGCGACGACGCGAAACTCCCGGTCGCGGCCACCGCGATGGTCGGGCGGATCGCCCCGGTCGAGGCGGTCGCGGCCACCGGCCTCGTGGACACCGCCGTCTACCGCAACGACCACATCCCGCCGGGCGAGACCGGCAGCATCTCGGTCCTCGCGGTCGACAAAGACCTGCCCGGCACGGTCCGCGCCACCCTCCACACCGGCTCGTGGCTCACCGAGGCCACCGCGCGGGTCCCAGCCGTCGTCCTCGGCTCCCGCGCCGCCGCGAGACTCGACCTTCGGTCACCCGGCGCGCTGGTCTGGCTCTCCCAGCAGTGGTACGCCGTCGTGGGCGTCCTGAATCCGGTACCCCTCGCGCCCGAACTGGACAGCGCCGCGCTCATCGGCTGGGCCTCGGCCCAGCAGTTCGCCAGGTTCGACGGCCACCCCACCAAGATCTACGTACGCGCGGTGGAAAGCCAGATCGCGCAGGTCAGATCGGTCCTGGGGCCGACGGCGAACCCGGCGGCCCCGAACGAGGTCGCGGTCTCCCGCCCGTCCGACGCGCTCGCCGCCAAACAGGCGACCGACTCGGCGCTGACCGGGCTGCTGCTCGGACTCGGCGGCGTCGCCCTGCTCGTGGGCGGCGTCGGCGTGGCCAACACGATGGTCATCTCCGTCCTCGAACGACGCTCCGAGATCGGCCTGCGCCGCGCCCTCGGCGCCACCCGAGGCCAGGTACGCCTCCAGTTCCTCGCCGAATCGCTGCTGCTCAGCCTGCTCGGCGGCGGGGGCGGGGTGGCCCTGGGCATCCTCGTCACCGGGGTGTACGCCGCCACCCGGGACTGGCCCTCGGTCATGCCGCTCTACGCCACCTTCGGCGGACTCGGCGCGACCCTGATCATCGGCGGCATCGCCGGCCTCTACCCGGCCGTACGCGCCGCCCGAGTCACCCCCGCCACCGCCCTCTCCACCGCCTAATCCACCCCTCCACCCCACCCCCCTCCACCCCACCCCCCTCCCCCCTTCCCCCTCCACCCCACCCCCGGCCTCTCCCCGTTGTTCATGGAGTTTAATGTGGGGTCGTGGGGGTGTCACCCCCGGAAACACCATGATCAACGCCCGGA
>NZ_JBFBAZ010000090.1:0-33868 GCF_040682475.1 Hamadaea sp. NPDC051192 | reverse complement strand
GCCGGTGTTCGGTGCCTCTCGGGCTGGCCCGGTGACGGCGTGGGCTTCGCCGAAAGCCGCCTCGGGCGCGGACGGAGTCTCCGGCTGCTCAGCGGCGTACGCGGCAGCTGTTCCGGCGAACCATGCGGCCGCGGCGAACCCGGCGACGGTCACCGCGCGCAGTGTCGCGCGCTGGAACCGGCCGTTCCGGGTTGCGGTCATGATCGCCCTTCAGCGGTAGTGGAAACTCCGCTATGGACAACGATTCCCGCATAGGGCGGACACGTGAGGATTAGGAAAAATCAAGCAATTGTCCGATATCGCGGCCCGGCCCGGAGCACCCCGCTGGGCAGCTCGCGACCCACGATCCGCTGGGCCAGTTCCGCCACCTCGACGAGTCTGTCGAGGTCGATGCCGGTCTCGTAACCCATGTCGTGCAGCATGTGCACGACTTCCTCGGTCGCCACGTTGCCGGTCGCACCGGGGGCGTACGGGCAGCCGCCGAGACCGCCGACGCTGGCGTCGAACTCCGTCACCCCGAGATCCAAGGCGGTGAGGATGTTGGCGAGCCCGGTTCCCCGCGTGTTGTGGAAGTGGCACAGCAGCGGCTTTTCCCGGGTCACCCGATCGAGCACGTCGCGTACGCGCCGGGGCGTCGCCATGCCGGTGGTGTCGCCGAAGGCCACGCGGTCCACTCCCATGCCCACCGCTTTGTCCACAATAGAGGCGACGCGGGCGGGATCGATGTCGCCCTCGTACGGGCAGCCGAAACTGGTCGCGATGATCAGTTCCGCGGTGGCGTCGCCGGCGTGCAGCGTCTCGATCAGCTCCGGCAACTCGGCCAGCGACTCGTCCGTGCTGCGGTTGATGTTGCGCCGATTGTGCGTGTCCGACGCCGAGATCACGACCTCGACCTCGGTGAAACCGGCGGCGATCGCCCGCTGCGCTCCGCGTACGTTGGGGACCAGGGCGCTGTAGCGAACCCCGGGATTCCGCGTGATCTTCGCCCACACCTCGTCGGCGTCGGCCATCTGCGGAATCGCCTTGGGGTGCACGAAGCTGACCGCCTCGATCCGGCCGACTCCGGTGCCGCTCAACGCGTCGATCAACTCGACCTTGGCGGCGGTCGGCACGGGATCCTCGTTCTGCAGGCCGTCCCGGGGGCCGACCTCGCGGATGCTCACTCTCATCGGTTTCACCTCATCCGGGAGACGATGGCGGTGTCGTAGTCCCCGCTCAAGAATTCCTCGTTCTCGAGGAGCTCGGCGAAGAACGGCAGATTGTTCTTCGGGCCGGTGATCTGGAACGCCGCGACCGCCGCCCGCAGCCGGTCGATCGCCTCCGCCCGATCTGCCCCGTACGCCACCAGCTTGGCCATCAGGGAGTCGTAGTTCGGGGTGACCGTGGTGCCGGCCGCGTACCCGGAGTCGACGCGGATGCCCGGCAGCCCGGCCGGTTCCTCCCACACCGTCACCACGCCCGGCCCGGGCAGGAACCGCTTCGGGTCCTCGGCGTTGATCCGCAGCTCGACGGCGTGCCCGTGGGACTGCGTCGGCACGTCGACGGGCAGCCCGGCCGCGATCCGCAACTGGGCCTCCACCAGGTCGATGCCGAACACCGCCTCGGTGATCGGGTGCTCGACCTGCAGCCGCGTGTTCATCTCCAGGAAGAAGAACTCCCCGGTCGCCGGGTCGAGCAGGCATTCGACCGTGCCCGCGTTGCGGTAGCCGACCGCCTCCCCCGCGCGTACCGCTGAGGCGTGCAAAGCCTGGCGCCGCTCGGGCGTGAGCATGCTCGCGGGCGAGGGCGACTCCTCGACGAGCTTCTGGTTGCGCCGCTGGACCGAGCACTCCCGCTCGCCGAGAGCGACCACCGTGCCGTCGGCCAGGCCCAGGATCTGCACCTCGATGTGGCGCACGCTCGGGAAGTACTTCTCGATCAGGACCGAGCCGTCGCCGAACATCCGCTCCGCGAACCCACGCACCTTGTCGTACTCGGCACGGAACGCGGTCTCGTCGCGCGCCGGGGCCATCCCCATGCCACCGCCGCCCGCCGCCGCCTTGATCATCACGGGGAATCCGATGCGCTCCGCCTCGGCCAGCGCCTCGTCGACCGAACCGGCCGGATCGGTCGTCCCCGGAGCCACCGGTACGCCCGCCGCCGCCATCAGATTCCGAGCGTTGATCTTGTCGCCCATGGCGGTGATCGCCTCGGCCGACGGGCCGACCCAGATGAGCCCGGCCGCCTCGACCTGCCGGGCGAACTCCGCGTTCTCGGAGAGGAATCCGTAGCCGGGGTGGATGGCCTGCGCGCCGGTCTGCTTGGCGGCGGTCAGCACGGCCTCGGCGTTGCGATAGCTCTGGGCGGGATTGGCCGGGCCGATGAGCACGGCTTCGTCCGCCTCGAGGACGAAAGGCAGGCCCGCGTCGACGTCGGAGTGGACGGCGATCGTGCGGATACCCAGGCGTTTCGCCGTCCGGATCACGCGACGGGCGATCTCGCCGCGGTTGGCGACGAGGAGGGACTCAATCTCTGACACCCCTCGGACGCTACCTTATCGATCGTTAAGGTGGCACTCCCCGGCGGGATCGGTCACGCGCTGAGCGCGCTGAGGGCGGCCGCCCGCAGCAGCACTGCACGACGGTCCCGGTCCACCTCGCCGGCCAGGAACGGGGTCGAGTTCATCAAACCGAACACCGCATGGGCGAGCACTCGGGCCTCGCCGTCGGTCAGGTCGGAGCGTACGGCGGTGAGCACGGTGACCCACTCCTCCACGTACCGGCGCTGAAGCCGGCGGATCTCCCGCCGCGGCTCCTCGGGCAACCGGTCCAGCTCGTGCAGGTGCAGCGCGATGACGGCCGGATTGGCCAGCGCGAACTCGACGTGGAAGTCGACCAGCGCCTCCAGGGCGGCCGTGGGCTCGCCCTGATGGGCCTCGGCCCGCTCCCGGCCGCCGGACAGCAGGCCCTCGCTGACCGGCTTCAGCGCCGCGACCAGCATGGCGTCCTTGCCGGCGAAGTGGTGGTAGAGGGCAGGTCCCGTCACACCGGCTTCCTTGCCGATGTCGTCCATGGAAACGCCGTGGTAGCCGCGAGTCGCGAAGAGGCCGACAGCGATCTGGAGGATCTCGTCACGCCGCGAGCGCTTGCGGGGGGTGTCTACCTGCTGCTCGATCGTCACTCGGTCAGCCTACTCGCCAGTCAACTCGGAAACTTAACGTCCGTTTAGTCGCGTTCCGGAAGATCATACGCTTTGCGGAGTTCACGGGCCTTTTCCGCCTCGCCCTGCTCCTCCAGCGCCCGCGCGAGCCACCACGCTGCTTCCGCGCGCGCCTGATGATCCCGGGGCAGGCCCTCGATCACCCGCCGCAGGACCAGCTCGCCGGACCGGGCGTCGCCCGCCGCGACCAGGATCTCACCGTGGCGGAGCTCGGCGAAGGCCGCCTCCTCGAAGGAGTCGATCGAGCGGAACAGCACCGGCGCCCGCTCGGCGACGGCCAGCGCGTCGGCGTACGACCGCTGATCGGCCAGCACGAACGCGCCGTCGTAGCAGGCCATCGCGTGCTCCCAGACGATGCTCGGCTCGGCGTCCGGGTCGGCGCCCTCGGCGTACGCCGTGGCCTGCCCGATCGCCTCGATCGCGGCTTCCGGGTCCCGCCCGTAGTGCAAGGCGAGGATGCGTCGTCGCAGCGCACGGGCGGCGGCCGGGCGTTCCCCGGCGGACTGGTACCCGGCAGCGGCCTCGCCGTAGCGCAGGCCCGCTTCGCGGTCCCGATCGACGCGGTAGAGCACCTCGGCCATCCGTTCGAGCAGGTGGGCTCGATATCCGGCGTCGTCGAAGCCGCCCCGGCCGGCGGCCAGCGCCTCCAACTGGGCGAGCGCGGCCAGCGGTTCGCCCATCTCGTCGTAGATGCGGGCGAGCAGGTCACGGCACTCGTCCGCGAGCACCTGCTCCTCCTCGGCCTCGGCGGCGAAGTACGCCAGCGCCTCCTCGGCCACCTCGGCGGCCTCCCGGAATCGGCGCGTCGTGGCGAGCGCGACGGCGAGCCGATGCCGCGAGTACGCCGCCGCCCGATCCTCGCCCTCGGCCGCCATCAGGCAGACGTGCTCGACGATGTCGTCGATGACCTCGTCCGCCCGATCCGTGTTGACCAGCATGAACCCGGCGTTGGCGCGAGCGTTCCGGCGCAGTTCGGGATCGATCGCGGCGGCCGCCGCCTCCTCGAACGCGGCCAGCGCTCCGGAGTGGTCGCCGAGGCCGCCGATGAGGTTCGCGTACGTGAACAGGGCCGAGGCCAGCTCGTTCGACCGGCCCAGCGGACGCAGCGCCTCGACCGCCGCGCCGACCAGGTCCCGCGTCTGGTCGATCCGGTCCAGGCCGTGCACGAGACCGGCCCGCATCATGAGGCTCTGCACCCGGTGCCGCAACGGGACGTGCCCTGGTTCGGCGTCGGCGGCGTCGATCGAGGCCAGGGCGGCGTCGATCTGACCCGCGATGGTCTCCAGGTACGCCACCCGCAGCAGGGTCACCCGGCGCAGGACGGCGTCGGTCGAGCTGGACAGGACTTCGTCGGCGGCCTGACGGGCGACGGCCAGCTCGGCAGGTTCGCCGTCGCCCAGTCCGGATAGCTGAGCCTGCTCCCGCGTCTGGAACTGGGCGATGGCCAGCTGCACCCGGCAGGCGGCCTCCCGCGCGGCGTCGCCGGCCTCGGCGAAGCCGCTCGCCGCGAGCATCAGACCCGCGTGGATGCCCGCGAGGTCTTCGTCGGGCAGGCGGCTGACCTGGAGCATCGCGATCCGGCCCTGCTGCTCGGCGGTCAGCTGGCCGGTGACCGTCGTGCGCCAGCTCCCGATCACCCGGTCGGCCAGCGCCTCACCGCGCGGATCCTGCTCGCGCAACCAGTCCTCGGCGAGATCCAGCTGCTCGTCCAGGCTCAGCGTGGTCGGCGCCGCGCTCAGATCGGGCTCGGTCGGTTCGGGCTCGTCCGGCTCGACCGGAGTGACCTGCGACCGGTGCGCCGCGGTGATGGACAGCGGCAGATAGTCCACGATCGGCTCGGCGTCCAACCGCCGCGCGATCCGCTCGCTCTGGTACGCGTTGCCGTTGCGCTCGTCGAACCTCAGGGCGAGGGCAGCGGCCCGATCCGACAGGTGCCCGGCGAGCCCTTCGACCGTCCATCCCGACCGGATCGGCAGGTCGCCCTTGCCCTGGGCGGTCAGCCGCCGCAGAATCTGCGCGGCGGCCGAGGCGAACTCCATCTCTGCCTTCGGCGTCGGCGGCTTCTCCAGCCAGCTCAGGTGCCGTTCGATCAGCTCCAGCCCGCGCATCTCGTTCCCGGTGAGCCCGCAGAACTCGACATGGTCGGCGACCGAGCCCAGATCGGCGGGCTTGGTCTGGAAGGCCCGGTACGCCCGCCGGTGTGCGTCGCGCGCCTGATCCAGCCGACCGGTACGCAGATACGGGATCATCAGCGCGGTCAGGATCGACTGCGGCTGCTCCGAACAGGTCAACCGGCCCTGCAAAGCCGGTTCGGCGATCGCGATCGCCTCGGCGTACCGCTCGCGCCAGGCGAGATGGTGCGCCTTGGAGGTCGGGTCGCAGCCGGCGCAGTCGGAGTTCTCGTCGCGCGGGGCGGCGTCCCACAAACCGTAGAAGTGGTCGGCCTGCTCGGCATCGCCCACATGGGACGCGACGACATACCGGTACGCGTACACGGCGTGCAGGCTGTGGCCGCCCGACCGGTAACGGCGTTCCATGTCGTCCAGCACCGCGTGCGTCCGCTCCAGCGGAACCTCGGGGAACTTCGCCATCGAGGAGATGATGTATTTGAAGAACCAGAGCAACAGGTGCTCGTCCTGACCGCTGCGACGATCCGGGTTCTCGTCGTACTCCTTGAGACACCGGGCGAAGGTGACGAACGCCTTCGCCGGTTCGCCACCGCGATGGAACGCGTTCGTGGCGACCATCCGGGCGTCGAAGGCCAGTTCGGCGTCGCCGCTCGCCTCGGCGTGCAGCATCGCCTCCTCCACCAACGCGATCTGCCCGGCACCCTCCGGGGCGTCCCAGGCCGCGGCGATCATGCCGCGGATCTCGTCCTCGCTGGCCATCAGTCCTCCCCCTCCGGCTGCGCCCCGGGTACCGCCTGCTGCAGCAGACCCAGGAAAGACCGGTTCAACAAGGCCGAGTCGGCCGGGCGCAGTGGATGGTGACCGAGCAGCAGCGCCTGCCCGTACAGCGATTCCACGGCCAGCCCGACGAGTTCCGGTGACGGCAACGCGGTCACTCGGCGTACCAGTGGATTGCGATGATTCAGCACCAGCTGGGGCCGCGTCGCGGCCTCGGCCCGCTCGAAGGCCGCGAGCACCCCCGCCCAGACCTCGTCGACGACCTCCTGGGTCTCGCGGAGCTGGCGCTGGAAGGTCGACTCGCGGTCGACGAGATAGAGCGCGGCCAGGCCGGGCGGGTCGAAGGCCCGCACGACGATCTCGCAGCCCAGCGGGTCCATGCGCCGCTGGGCGATCGCCAGGAACGGCCGCAGCCCCAGGTCGGTGGCCGGGTCGAGGGTGTCGAACCGGGTCGCGAGGTCGCTGGGATCGAGCCGATCGACCAGCACCTCCGGGTCGAGCAGCGGCAACCGCTCGATGATGTCCGGCTCGTAGACGTAACCGGCGTTGACCACGGCCAGATCCTGCGCGGCCGCCACCGCCGCGAGCTGCCGGAACTCGTCCACAGTGGTGCAATAGCGCACGGTCGAGTAGCGCCGCCGGAACTCCGCGAGCGGCATGCGGCCCATGTTCGTCTCCATCGGCCACCACTCGTCGACCAGGCGCAACATCTCCAGGTCGTGCAGGGCGAGGGTCTTCACGCCGACATTGTGGACCGACAGGAACTGCTGCAGCCGTTGCGGTTCACGGCGAGCCAGCGTGAGCATCCAGCCCCGCAGCTGGTCGCCGAGCTGCTCACGGACCGACTCCAGCAGACTGTCCTCGAACAGCGCCTCCCGGCTCGCGGTCGGCCGCAGTTCGCTGGCGTCGATCACGCACCGCACGAAGAACGCCCACTCCGGCAGCAGCCCCTCGGCGCCCTCGGCGAGCAGCATCCGCTTCAGGTACACCCGGTGCCCGGCCTTCGCCGCCGGATTCGCCGGCCGCGGCAGGACGAACGCGACGCCGCGCAGCCCGGCCTCGGGCACCTTCACCTCGATCACGTCGAACGGCACGAAACCGAAGGTCTCCTGCGCGTACGCGAAAAGCTCGGCGCGGCTCAGTTCCCACGGTGGAGTCTCCACAGTGATCAGTTCACCGTCGACGCGTACGCCGACCGGCAGCATCTCGCCGAACGTACGCGCGAGTTCGACCACCCGCTCCGCAGCGAGCCAGTCCGCAGCGTCCCGCCGTGGCACCAGCGTCACCGTCGTGCCGACCTCGGCCCGTTCCGGGCCCGGCTCGACCGCGTACCGCCCGTCGGAGTACCCAGTCCAGTAGACGGTCGGCGCTCCCTCATGCCGGGTCTGCACGCGAATCTCGTCGGCGACCAGGAAAGCGGAGAGCAGGCCGATGCCGAACTGGCCGAGAAACTCCTGCCGGGAGAATCCCAACTCATCCCGCTTACCGCTACGCCCGATCGTGGCGAGCAGCTCATGCACCTGATCCTCGGTGAGCCCGACCCCGGTGTCATGCACCCGCAGCGTGCCGTCCGGCGTACGCCCCGGCGTCTCGATCCACACCGACGCCGGAGCACCCGGATGGGCCACCCGACGTGCGGTAATGGCGTCGACCGCGTTCTGCAGCAACTCCCGGACATAGACCCGGGGACTGCCGTAGAGGTGATGGCTCAACAGGTCGACGATGCCCCGAAGGTCCACCTGGAACGAGTGACTCACGCGCCAGAGGGTACCGGCGTCGCCGGACAAATGCCGACCCAAGATGACCCACGGAAGCATGAGTGAAGGGGCGGCCACCCCGATCGGTGGCCGCCCCGTCCCGCGACGATCAGGTGAGCTTCAGGTCGAGCTGCGCGCTGTTGTCGTCGCGGTTCTTGTCTCCGATCCCGACAACTCCCTGCTCCCACAGCGAGGCGACGAAGCTCGTGTCGTATCGCACATCGAACTTGATCTTCAAGGTGACCGTCGTCGACGCACCTGCCGCCAGCGCCGGATGGACCTCGTCGAAGCCCGCCAGATGCTCGTCCCCGCCCGAGTTGGAAAACAGCACGAAGGAATTGGAGGCTACGGGTCCCTTGTTGGTCACCTTGACCGTGATCGTCGCTGTCCGGTGGTAATCCTTGATGTCGCCCCACACCGTCTTGGTGATGGCAACCTTCATGTCGATCGGCTTGGTGTGAGTCGTGAAGGCAGTCGGCCCGGCAAGCTGCGCCACCTTCGTCCCGTCCCAGCCGAACGTCCGCGTCTGGCGCATCGGCAGGATGACGGGGGTTTCGCAGCACGCGTCGAAGTCGGCGACCGCCAGGTCGACGCCAGCCGACGAATTGGCCTTCACACTCCAGATCGTCCCTCGGAAGACCTTGCCGAGCATGACGATCTTCCCGGTGGCGTCCCGGTCGAAGATCACCACCTGGGCGATGATCATCTCACCCGGATGGCACCAGAGCAGCGCGGCCGTTTCGAGCGAGGCGTCGGCGTCCAGGTTGGCGTACGCCACCTGCTCGACGGACGTTTCTCCGGTGGGTGCGTCATTGGGCTTATGCAGCTTGATCCGACCGTCGTTGCAATTCCAGTCGGCGTTATCGGTGACCTTGCCCCAGCTGGGGACGTCGACCTTGCCCGCCGTGAGCTGCGCGATCGTGATCCGCCCGTCCGGCGCCGGGCTGGCCGACACACTCGGGCTGGGGCTAGGCGACTCGCTCGCCGACGGAGTCGGCACGATGCTGGTCCCGGGCGTCGGTGGTGCCTGGGAATCACGTCCGAAGGCTGCGTATCCAGCCACCGGGAGCGCGATGACAAGTGCGGCGACGACGCCCAACGCGACGGCTCGCACCTTGCGCCGGTGCGCCACTTCACCGCGTACGGCCTGGGCACCGAGCGGGCGCACCGTCGGGGCCGAAGCCGCGGAGAATTCCGAGAATGCGCCCGTGAGTAGGGCGTCCTGGTCGAACTCGTTCATGATCAGAATCCCTTCTGGGCAGGGTCGGACAGGCGGCCGGCGAGGGCGGCGCGCCCTCGGCTGAGCCAAGACTTGACGGTTCCTTCGGCGACACCTTCCTGGCGGGCGATCTCCGCCACGGAAAGCTGGGCCATGTAGTGCAGGACGACGGCGCGTCGCTGCTGGGGCGGGATCTCGGCCAACGCCCGGACGAGCGCGACCCGGTCGGGCGACGGTTCGGCCGCGCGCTCCTCACGCTGGCGGCGCAGGAAGTTCAGCGCCGTCTTCTGCTTGCGGAACCGGCTCGTCGCCAGGTTCCACGCCACTCGGCGAACCCAGGCGACCGGGTCGTCGTAGCGGCGGATCTGCTTCCATTTGCCGAAAGCTCGGCAGAACGCCTCTTGGACTACGTCCTGCGCCTCGGCCAGATCACCGAGGTACGCATAAAGCTGAAGCGTGAGCCCCTGAAAGCTCGCGGCGTACAGCTCGTCGAAGTCCGCACCTGTCTCGGCTCCCACCCGGATGGGTGGTGAGTCGGCCCCGTACATGGTCACGGCCGTCATGGCCCCTTTCCTCCCCTGCGCCAACCGGGTCCGTCCCGGTTGTGCCGACATCACGCGCGACGCGGTGCAGTGGTTGCAGAGGAATTCTGGGACTTACATCGGCAGTAGCGTTGGCCGCTTCGCTGTGATGTTGTCGCCGGAGGAACGGCCGGTGAGCCGTCGTTTGATCCAGGGCGCGAGATGCGTGCCAGCCCAGCGGACGTCCTGGGCGCGGGCGATGGGCCACGACCGCTTCCGCGGGTACGCCGGCGACTCCCACCATTCGGCGGGCGGCTGGACGTCGAGGGCGGTCAGGACATGCGCCGCCACCCGCTCGTGTCCACGCGGGGCGAGGTGCAGCCGGTCGACGCTCCACATCGCTGGATTGTCGAACTCCCGGTCGTTCCAGAGGTCGACGAGGCGAGCGCCGTGGCGGACGGCGACAGCGCCGACGGCTTCGTTCAGGAAGTGGACGCGGGGGCCGATGAGTTTCGCGCCCGGCAGCCGGTCGACGAGGTTCGCGAATCGGAAGACCAACACGTCGGCACCGGTCGCGCGCAGCTTGGCGATCGTTCCGTCGAACCGCTGCATCAGCGTGACCGGATCACACGACCGCCGGAGCACGTCGTTCCCGCCGGCGGCGAAGCTCACCAGGTCAGGACGCATGGCCAGGGCCGGGTCCACCTGTTCGGCGACGATCGCGTCGTAGAGGCGGCCACGGATCGCGAGGTTCGCGTACTGGAACTCGGCGGACGAGCGCGCCAGTTCACTCGCGGTGAGATCGGCCCAGCCGCGAAAGACATCACGCGATGCCGGATCGGGGTCGTCCAGACCCTCGGTGAAACTGTCGCCGAGCGCCACGTATCGCTGCCACGCCACTCTCCCGGCCCCCCTTCCCGTACCCGGTAGTAGTTTGTCCCACATCCGGGAATCGCGGTAACCGGCGGGTCGTTGGAGTGTGGCGTGGATATCGAGATCTTTTCCGACGTCGTGTGCCCGTGGTGCTGGATCGGCGAGCAGAAGGTGCTGACAGCTGTGTCCGGCTTCACATCGGAGACCGGCGAACCGGTGAAGCTGCGCTGGCGGGCGTTCCAGCTCGACCCGAGCGCCACTTCGGAGGGGATCCCGTTGGTCCAGTGGCTGGGGAGCCGCTATGGCGGGGAGGACAACGCCAAGCGCATGTTCACCCAGGTCACCTCGGTCGGCCGCGACGTCGGCCTGACCATGAACTTCGAGCAGGCCATCAGCGCCAACACCCTCGACTCCCACCGGCTGATCTGGTGGGCCGGCCGCGACGGCGCCGACCAGCGCCCCATGGTCGAGGCGCTGCACGAGGCCCACTTCACGCACGGCCAGGACATCGGCTCGCTCGACACGCTCGTCGCGGTCGCCGCGGGGCTCGGTCACGATGCCCGACTGGTACGCGAATTCCTGGAGTCGCCGGGCGGTCTCGAAGAGGTGCAGGCCGACTTGGAGATGGGCCGGGAGCTGGGCATCACCGGCGTTCCCACGTTCGTCTTCGCCGGCAAGTACGCGATCAGCGGCGCCCAGGACCCGTCAACGCTGCGGGAAGTGCTGGACGAGGTGCTCCAGCGCGAAGGCCGGTCCCCGTTGACGGTGCTCGCCCCGCAGGGCGCCACGTGTGACGACGACAGTTGCGCCGCCTGAGCCGTACTTCTTAAGGGACCCTGCTTCTTGAAGGACCCTGCTTCTTGAAGACTCTGGTTCCTGAGGACTCAGGCCTGATTCTTGAAGAAGAGTCCGCGCAGGACCCAGAGGATGCCGATGACCACTCCGCCGATGGCGGCGAAGGTCCCGACGGCGTCCGAGTGGAGGATCGCCAGAATCGCCACGGCTCCGCCGTAGACGACGGTCAGGGCGAGGATGATTCGTGCGCTGAGGGACGGCATGGCCGACACTGTGCCATGCCGGGTCGACAATCGGCGCCCCGGCCTGATCGTCGGGCGCGCGGATTCCTTGGCCAGATCTCGGAGCAGAATTCGCAGGGTGTCGTCGACCTGACTGACTTCGCTCACTTCGTCGATCCGCCGATCATCAGACCTTCCAACTCGGGCGCGATCTCGCGCAGCTTGGCCAGCGCCTTGGAAGTCTGCGACTTGACCGTGCCGACGCTCACGCCGAGGGCGTCCGCCGCCTCCACCTCACTGCGGTCCTCGAAGAACCGCAGAACGAGGACCGCCCGCTGCTTGGCGGTCAGCCGCAGCAGGGCCGCCCGCAGGGTGATCCGCAACGTGATCTGCCCGGAGTCCTCAGCGAGCCGGCTGCGCTGCCGATCAGGCAACTCCCCCGGCAGCACCTCGGCCACGCGGCGGCGCCGCCACCAGCTCACCTGCAGGTGATACATCACCTTCCGGGTGTACGCCTCGGCGTTGCCGCTGTCGTTGAGCCGGTTCCACGAGCCGTGCGTACGCGCCAAGGCGGTCTGCACGAGGTCCTCAGCGAGGTGCTGATCCCCGGTGAGCAAGTACGCCGCCCGCAGCAGCGCGGGCTTGCGCGCGCGAACGAAGGCGTCGAACTCGTCAACATGCTCGGCCTGCTCGGGCCGGACGGCGGTCAACTGTCCCACGGCGATCAACCCCCTTCAGGGTGCTGGTGTCTCCATGGTGAGAGACGTCCGAGACGCTGTCGAGGTTGCCGTCTCGTACGGGGGAAATCCTTCCCTTAAGGGTGGGGCTAGCCCGACAGAGAACTCTCCAGGCCACCGGATTCGGAAATGGGCCCGAATCTTCGAGCCTTGATCCATGGCGAATTACGCGACGTATCCCGAGGTCTACCGACGCCCGACAGCCACATTTGTCGATGTAATCGGCAACGGCAAGGCTGCTCTGCTGACCCTCGCGGCGTCGGCGATCTCGATGCTGGTGCTGATCTTCGCGTACACCGAAGAGGTGAATCCCTTCGCGACTCCGGCCAGCCTCTACGTCTACGCCGGAGCCAAGGCGGCCACGCTGTTCACCGGCGCGGTGTTCGCCCTCGCCTTCGCCGGAGCCGCCGTCGCGACCGGCCTCGGCCGGATCGGCGTACGCCTCCGGGGAGCACCCGCCACACTGCTGAGCGCCTGGATCACCTCGGTGGTCCTCGTGGCCCTCTTCCCCACCGATCCCGGTGCGGCGGTCACCTCGACGTCCGGCTGGATCCACCGCGTGGCGGCTGTCGGCGTACTGGGCATCCTGCCGATCGCTGGGCTCTACGTGGCAGCGCGTATGCGTACCTCGTCCGCTCGGGCGGCGACGGCTGTACGGGTGCTGTCGGTGGCCGGCTGCGTACTCATGATCGGCTGCCTGGCGAGCCGCCTGCCGGACATGGCGCCGAGCTGGTCCGTCGCGCAGTTCCTTCAGCAGTACCCGATCGACGGGCTGCTCCAGCGGATGCTGTTCGGAGTGGAGATCGCCATCCTCGCCGTCCCGGCCGCGATGATCGCCCGCACGGACGCCCCCATGCCGCAGCCGGCTCGTTCGGCAGACCTCCAGGCAGTTCGCGCCTGACGCGCTACCAGAGAAATGGGGCCTCATACCGAGGCCCCATTTTTCTTTCACGAGAATCGCAGACCACTAAGGATCAGCGGGGATGGTGAGGAGTGGAGCCTAGGAGAATCGAACTCCTAACCCCCGCCTTGCAAAGGCGGTGCTCTGCCAATTGAGCTAAGGCCCCGAAGCTGTGACCATTTCTACCACAGCGGTTTCGGTCAGCCCCAGGCTAGCGAGCGTCCGTGGCGGTGATCGCCTCGTGCCAGACCGCCCGATCGTGGTTCGCGTCCTTGACCTTCTTCGCGACGATGGCCGCGGCACCGATGACACCGGCGATGATCAGAAGCTTCTTCCACATGATGCACACCTTTGTGCTCGTCGAGACGGCGCTCGTGCCATGGGGTGAAGGGTGGGGCTAGCTGGAATCGAACCAGCGACCTCAGAGTTATCAGCTCTGCGCTCTAACCGACTGAGCTATAGCCCCTCAGCGACAACGAACCTTACCGCACGATCTGGGTCCGACCCAAATCGGTATCGGTGTGGCGCGGCCGGGTGGTCATGGATGCCACCCGGCCGCGTTCGTGCGTTCGTCAGTCGCGCTCTGCGAGCGTCACCTCGATGCCGCCGACGAGGTCGGAGCAGACGTTGTAGATGAACGCGCCGAGCGTGGCCAGCGCGGTGAACAGCACCACGTTGACCGCGCCGATCAGGGCCGCGGTGCCGATGACGCCGCCCGCCGTGATCTTGAACTCGGCCGCGCCGGTGCCGCCGCCGCTGGAACTGGCCAGCTCTCCGATGCTGCTGTTGATGGAGTCGAAGACGCCCATCGCGTTCAGCGCCAGGTAGAGCACGGACGTCGCGACGATCACGACGAGGAAGAGCACAAGCGACACGGCGAACGAGAACTTCATCACGGACCACGGGTCGATCCGCTTGATCGCCAGACGTGCGCGCCGCGGACCGCGGGAGGCGGCGGCGCTCACGTTCGATCGGGCCGCGCGGACAGCCTCGGTCACCCGGGCCGCGCCCAGCTGCCCGGCCGCCTGGACCGATTTCAGCGGGGTACGCCCGACGGTCGCCGCACCGCGGGGCGGCGCCCCGGCCGGCGGACGTTCCGCGGGCGGAGTCATCCCCGGCGGGCGGGTGAAACTCGTCGTACTACTGCCAGTGGTCTCGGGCTTGGGCGCCTCCGCCGACGGGGACCGCCCAGCGGCGGCGTCCGGAGAGCCCGCTGGAGTTTCCTCACCGGCTGGCGTGATGCTGTCTGCGGGGACTGTCGCGCGACCGACGGCCGTCCGGCCCGCCGAGGCGTTGGCCTCCGCGTCACCGTCATCGACCGGATTCGCCGAGGCCCCCGCGGCACCCGACATCGCCTGTGTCTCCGTCATCCATTAGTCCTGTTCGTCCGGTTCGTCGGCATTGCGTGCAATCGCGACGATGGTTACGCCCTCTGGGAGGTCCATGAGCTTCACACCCATTGTGTTCCGATCGCGCGTCCGCCGTACAGGCTTCACCGGAGTTCGTATAACTCCGCCGTTGCTTGTGATGGCGAAGAGTTCATCGTCCGGGCTGATAACGACCGCGCCGACCAGTCCGCCACGGCGCTCGGTGATCTTAGCGGTGAGAACTCCCTTTCCGCCGCGACCCTGTACAGGATATTCGTCGATCGGGGTCCGTTTGGCGTAACCGCCATTCGTGGCGACCAGAACGTCGAACTCCATGCCCTCGCGAACGACCTCCATGGCCAGCAGCTCGTCGCCGTCGCCGAAGCGCATGCCGATCACGCCGGAGGTGGCCCGGCCCATCGGGCGCAGCGTCTCGTCGGTCGCCTTGAACCGGATCGCTTGAGCCTGCTTGCTGACGAGCAGCAGGTCGTCCTCGGAGCCGCCCAGGGCCGCGCCGACGAGTTCGTCGTCGTCCTTGAGGTTGATCGCGATGATGCCGCCGGACCGGTTCGAGTCGAACTCGGTCAGCGCCGTCTTCTTGACCAGACCGTTCTTCGTCGCGAGCACCAGGTACGGCGCCACGCCGTAGTTCTGGATCTCGATGACCTGGGCGATCTGCTCCTCGGGCTGGAACGCCAGGAGGTTGGCGACGTGCTGGCCCTTGGCGGTCCGCGACGCCTCCGGCAGCTCGTACGCCTTGGCCCGGTAGACCCGGCCCTTGTTCGTGAAGAACAGGATCCAGTCGTGAGTGGAGCACACGAAGAAGTGGCTGACGATGTCGTCCTGCCGCAGCGTCGCCCCCGACACGCCCTTGCCGCCACGCTTCTGCGAACGATAGAGGTCGACCTTGGTCCGCTTGGCGTACCCGGTGCGGGTGATGGTGACGACGACGTCCTCGCGGGCGATGAGGTCCTCCATGGAGACCTCGCCGTCGAACGGGATGATCTTCGTGCGGCGCTCGTCGCCCCACTTGTTGACGATCTCGGTCAGCTCGTCGGAGACGATCTTCCGCTGCCGCTCGGGCTTGGCGAGGATGTCCTTGAGGTCGGCGATCTCGATCTCGATCTTGGCCAACTCGTCGATGATCTTCTGGCGCTCGAGAGCGGCCAGACGACGCAGCTGCATGTCCAGGATCGCGGTGGCCTGGATCTCGTCGATGTCCAGCAGCGCCATGAGGCCGGTGCGGGCCTCCTCCACCGTGGGCGACCGCCGGATCAGGGCGATGACCTCGTCGAGCTGGTCCAGCGCCTTGACCAGACCGCGCAAGATGTGCGCGCGCTCCTCCGCCTTGCGCAGGCGGAAGGCGGTACGCCGCTGGATGACCTCGATCTGGTGCGCCACGTAGTAGCGCACGAACTGGGCCAGGTTGAGCGTCCGCGGCACGCCGTCGACGAGCGCCAGCATGTTGGCGCCGAACGTCTCCTGCAGCTGCGTGTGCTTGTAGAGGTTGTTCAGGACGACCTTGGCGACGGCGTCCCGCTTGAGCACGACGATCAGCCGCAGACCGGTACGCCCGGAGGACTCGTCGCGGATGTCGGAGATGCCGGCGAGCTTGCCCTCCTTGATCAGGTCGGCCATGCGCTCGGCGAGGTTGTCCGGGTTGACCTGGTAGGGCAGCTCGGTCACGACGAGGCAGGTACGCCCGCGCTTGTCCTCCTCGACCTCCACCACCGCGCGCATCCGGATCGAGCCGCGGCCGGTCCGGTACGCCTCCTCGATGGTGGAGACGCCGACGATGAGGCCGTGGGTCGGGAAGTCCGGGCCCTTGACGATCTTGATCAGCTCGTCGAGCGTGGTGGCCTCGTCGACCTCCGGGTTCGCCAGGCACCACTGGACGGCCGCGGCGATCTCCCGCAGGTTGTGCGGCGGGATCTTGGTCGCCATGCCGACCGCGATGCCCTCGGAGCCGTTCACCAGGAGGTTCGGGAACCGGGCCGGCAGGATCGTGGGCTCGGTGGTGCGGTTGTCGTAGTTCGGGACCATGTCGACGGTGTCCTCGTCGATGTCCCGGAGCAGCTCCATGGCCAGCGGGAAGAGGCGCGCCTCGGTGTACCGCATGGCGGCCGCCGGGTCGTTGCCCGGGGAGCCGAAGTTGCCGTTGCCGTCGATCAGCGGGTAGCGCAGCGACCACGGCTGGCCCATCCGGACCAGGGTGTCGTAGATCGCGCTGTCGCCGTGCGGGTGGAACTGACCCATCACGTCGCCGACGACCCGGGAGCACTTCACGTAGCCCCGGTCCGGGCGGTAGCCCGAGTCGTACATCGCGTACAGGATCTTGCGGTGCACCGGCTTGAGGCCGTCCCGGACGTCCGGCAGCGCCCGGCTCATGATCACGCTCATCGCGTAATCGAGGAAGGAGCGCTGCATCTCCACCTCGAGCCCGACGGGCTCGATGCGGTTCCGCTCCGTCGCCTCTTCGGCGATCTCTTCGGCGTTCTCGTCGAACGGAGTCTCAGTCACTTCTGTGGTGTCCTTGCGTAGTCAGCCTGCGAGGTCGGGGGTGGGGGTCAGATGTCCAGGAACCGCACGTCCTTGGCGTTGCGCTGAATGAACGAGCGCCGCGCCTCCACGTCCTCGCCCATCAGGACGCTGAAAAGCTCGTCCGCTGTTGCCGCGTCGTCGAGAGTGACGTGGCGGAGCGTACGCGTGGCGGGGTTCATCGTGGTCTCCCACAGCTCCGGGTAGTTCATCTCACCCAGACCCTTGAACCGCTGGATGTCGTCGGGCTTGGCGTTCGCCCGCTTCTCCTGGCGCAGCGCGATCAGACCGTCGCGCTCACGGTCGGAGTACGCGTACTGAGCGTCGTCGCCCTTCTTGTTCCACTTGATCTTGTAGAGCGGCGGGGACGCCAGGTAGACGTGGCCCAGCTCGACCAGCGGCCGCATGAACCGGAACAACAGGGTCAGCAGCAGGGTCTGGATGTGCTGGCCGTCGACGTCGGCGTCGGCCATCAGCACGATCTTGTGGTAACGCAGCTTCTCGATGTCGAAGTCGTCGTGGATGCCCGTGCCGAGCGCGGTGATCAGCGCCTGGACCTCGTTGTTCTTGAGCACCCGGTCGATGCGGGCCTTCTCGACGTTCAGGATCTTGCCGCGGATCGGCAGGATGGCCTGGATCTTCGGGTCGCGGCCCTGCTTCGCCGAGCCGCCGGCCGAGTCGCCCTCGACGATGAACAGCTCGCACTCACGGGGGTCGGTGGACTGGCAGTCGGCCAGCTTGCCCGGCATCGAGCCGGACTCCAACAGCGACTTGCGCCGGGCCAGCTTGCGCGCCTGGGCGGCGGCGACACGGGCCCGGGCGGCCTGGGAGGCCTTCGTGATGACGACCTTCGCCTCGGCGGGATTGCGCTCCAGCCAGTCGGCCAGCCGGTCGTTGCAGACCTTCTGCACGAAGCTCTTGATCTCGGTGTTGCCCAGCTTGGTCTTGGTCTGCCCCTCGAACTGCGGGTTGGCGACCTTCACCGAGACGATGGCGGTCAGGCCTTCCCGGATGTCCTCACCGGAGAGCTTGTCGTCACCCTTGAGCAGCTTCTTGTCGATGCCGTACTTGTTGATGACGGTCGTCAGCGCGGCCCGGAAGCCTTCCTCGTGCGTACCGCCCTCATGGGTGTTGATCATGTTGGCGAAGGTGTAGACCGACTCGCCATAGGACTCGTTCCACTGCATCGCGACCTCGACGGCGTGCCCGTCGCCGTCGGCGTTGAACTCGACGACCGACTTGTGGATCGGCGTCTTGGTCGCGTTGAGGTGCCGGACGAAGTCGGCGATGCCTCCCTTGTAGAGGAAGGTGACCTCGGTCGGCTCGGCGTCCTCCTTGCGCTCGTCGCGCAGGCTGATCTTCAGGCCGCGGTTCAGGAACGCGCGCTCCTGAAGCCGGCGGTAGATCGTCTCGAACGAGAACTCGGTGGTCTCGAAGATGTCGCCGTCCGGCCAGAAGGTGACAGCCGAACCCGAGTCGGTGGCCTTCTCACCCTTCTCCAGCGGACCCGCCTTGGCGCGGACGAACTCCTGCCGCCAGACGAACCCCTGCTGGCGGATCTCCAACGTCACCCGGGTCGACAGGGCGTTCACGACGGCCGCACCCACACCGTGCAGACCGCCGGAGACCGCGTAGGCCTTCCCGTCGAACTTGCCGCCCGCGTGCAGCTGGGTGAAGGCGACCTCGGTGCCCGGGATCTTCATCTTGGGGTGGATGTCGACCGGGAGGCCACGCCCGTTGTCGGTGACCTTCACTCCCCCGTCGGCGAGGAGCACCACGTCAATGGTGTCGGCGTAGCCCGCCAACGCCTCGTCGACCGCGTTGTCGACGATCTCCCAGACCAGGTGGTGCAGGCCCCGCTCACCGGTGGAACCGATGTACATGCCGGGGCGTTTGCGCACCGCTTCGAGACCCTCGAGAACAGTGAGTGATGCGGCGTTGTAATCCTGCTTGTTAGACGCGGCCACGCTCGTCCTTCCGTTAATGCCTTGTCGGCAGCCGTGCCTGGCTAAGCGTGCCCAGCCGAGCTCGAGCGACTGCCACCGCAATCCTACTGGGTGACACCGACATCCTGCGTACGCGGCACCCGCCGAGTCGCATCTGAATGGCTCCGATGGGGTACCTGACGGCCCCGTAGCGGCCCGAACACGCCCGTCCGCAACTCCCCCCACGCGGGTGCCGTCAAACCGACCGCGTCCGGTCGCCCTGTCCGGCACCGGACAGCCGCCCGAATCACAGACCCCGTGCGGGATAGCGGAGTATCGGCGCGATGCCGTAGGTTGCCCGCGTGTCTGTGATGCCTTGCCGACGGCAAGCCGTCGGCGATCACGTCCGACGCAGGTACCTCTGGCCGGACACCCACACCGAAGGGGACTGACGATGGGGCTGGACAACGTCGCCGTGCAGTGGCCGGCGACCGGCCGCTTCTACGACCCGGTCGCCCCGGCCGAGTTCGTCGACTTCGCGGGCATCGCGGAAAAGCCTACGACCGAGGCCCCGACCGCAGCCCTGGCCGGGCACATCGCTCGCACCGGCACCGTCCGGGCCACGGCGTACACGGAGCTGCTCGATCTGCTCCTCGGGCTCGAAGGCGTGCTCTACGCCACCGACGCGGCGGCCGAGGACGAAGACCCGGTGATCGACCCGGACACCTGCGCCTGGATCGCGGGCGGCCTGGAGAAGTTCGTCGCCGGACATGCCAGTCTGGGCGTCACCGTCACCTTCGACACCGTCGCCGACGTGCTGAGAACAGCGCTCTCGGAGGGGCGGCTGGCCGAACAGCAGCTCAAATGGCTCGAGGGACGGCTGGACTCGCTGCGCGACGACGACGGCGGAGCGCCGCAGTGGAGCTTCCCGCTCTCCGAGCTGGCCGTGCTGGCCAGCTTCTACCGGCGCTGCGCCGACCGCGGCTTCGCCGTCTACGCGGAGTTCTGACCGGCGCGGCGGCTCAGCCGTAGGTGTCGCCCGGCCCCTGTCCGCGTACCCGTCGGGGACCTTTGGACCAGGACGGCGCGGCCGGGCCGTGGATGCGGACCCGGACCACGACGTTGTTGCCCACCTCGGCCGCGATCCGCTTGATGATCGTCGGGGCGACCGCGCGGAGCTGGGTGGCCCAGGCGGTGGACTCCGCCTCGACGGTCAACTCCTTCTCCTCGAGCTTGACCGGGCGGCAGCGGGCCGCGATCTCCGGGCCGACAACCTTCTCCCACGCGCCGAAGACCGTCGCCTCGGCGGCGGGCTTCTGCCAGCCGCGGGCTTTGATCAGCCGGGCCAGCACGTCGCCGAACTTCGCCGGGTCACGCGGATCGGGCCCGGGTCCGCTGTAGCCGCGTGGCCGGTACTCCTCCGGCGACTTGCGCGGCTGGGTCGCGCGCGCGGCGCGCTTGACCTTCGCCGCGTCCAGCACGGCCCGCGCCAACTCCGGACCCTTGAGTTCTTCGTCACTCACGGTGCACCTCTCCCGGTGTGACGGTGAAACGGACACCCGCCAGTTCGTCCGGCACGTCGGCCGCGACGGCGCACGTCACGATCACCTGGGCCGCGTCGCCGACCAACGCGGCCAGCCGCTGGCGCCGCCCGCTGTCCAGTTCCGCGAAGACGTCGTCCAGCGCCAGGACCGGCTCCAGACCGTCCGCTCTCAACAACTCGTACGCCGCCAGCCGCAACGCCAAGGCGAAGGACCACGATTCACCGTGACTCGCATAGCCCTTCACGGGCAGTTGCCCCAGGGACAGGGCGAGTTCGTCCCGATGCGGGCCGACCAGTGTCATCCCCCGGTCGACCTCGGACTGACGAGCCGCCTGGAGCGCCGAGAGCACTGCTTCCGGAGTCGGCTCGGCGACCGTGCTCTGATACACGGCGGTGGCGGCACCTGGCATCGCACCGCCGCCCGAAACCGCGTCATACGCCTTCGCCAGATGCGGCGCCAGCGCGTCGACCAGCGCCAGCCGGGCACCGAGCAGCATGGCGCCGTGCTGAGCGAGATGCTGGTTCCAGACGTCGAGGGTGGACAGGTCGCCGGCCGTCCGATTCACCCGGCGGGTCAGATAGGAGGTACGCAGCAGGGCGTTGCGCTGCTTGAGCACGCGCTCGTAGTCGGAGCGGACCGCCGCCATCCGAGGCTGCCGGAGCACCAGCAGCTCGTCCAGATACTTGCGCCGCTCAGCCGGGTCGCCCCGGACCAGCGAAAGATCCTCGGGAGCGAACAGGACGAGGCGCAGCGCGCCGAGGACATCCCGCGCCCGGCGTACGGGCGACCGGCCCAGCCGGGCCCGATTGGCCTTGCCCGGCACGATCTCCAGCTCGACGAGCAGCTCACGGCCCTCGTGCACGATCGCGCAGCGGATCACGCCGCTCCCCGCGCCCGCCCGAACCATCGGTGCGTCGTTCGCGACTCGGTGGCTGGAGAGCGTGGCGACGTAGCCCATCGCCTCGACGAGGTTGGTCTTGCCGACGCCGTTCGGGCCGACGAGCACGTTCGGCCCCGGCTGGAGGTCGACCGCCACCCGCGCGTACGAGCGGATGTCGACGAGCTCCAGCCGGCGAACGTACATGCTGGCTAGCTCTTGGTGACGGCGTGCCCGCCGAACTGGTTGCGCAGCGCCGCGATCGCCTTCATCGCCGGCGAGTCGTCCTGCCGCGAGGCGAACCGGGCGAACAGCGACGCGGCGATGACGTGCATCGGCACCGCGAGACGGATGGCCTCCTCGACCGTCCAGCGGCCCTCGCCGGTGTCCTCGGCGTAGCCCTTCAGCTCGTCCAGGTGCGGGTCGGCGGTCAGCGCGTTGTCCATCAGGTCCAGCAGCCAGGAGCGGACGACGGTGCCTTCCCGCCACGACCGGAACACGCCGGGCACGTTCTGCACCAGCTCCGACTTCTCCAGCAGCTCGAAGCCCTCGGCGTACGCGTGCATGAGGCCGTATTCGATGCCGTTGTGCACCATCTTGGCGTAGTGACCGGCGCCGACCGGACCGGCGTGGACGAAGCCGAACTCGCCGGCCGGCTTCAGCGACTCGAAGATCGGCATGAGCCGGGCGACGTCGGCGTCGGAACCGCCGACCATGAGCGCGTAGCCGTTCTGCTTGCCCCACACGCCGCCGGACACCCCGGCATCGATGTAGCCGATGCCGGACTCGGCGAGCTTCTCGGCCCGGGGACCGTCGTCGGAGAACCGGGAGTTCCCACCATCGATGACGATGTCGCCCTCGCTCAACAGCGCGCCCAGGGCGTCGATGGTGGCCTCGGTGACACCGGCGGGCACCATCACCCAGATCGCGCGCGGCGCCTGCAACTTGCCGACCAGCTCTTCCAGGCTCGCCGCGTCCGACAGGTCGGGGTTGCGGTCGAAGCCGACGACCTCATGGCCGGCCTCGCGCAGGCGGTCCCGCATGTTGCCGCCCATCTTGCCGAGGCCGATGAGTCCGAGTTGCATGGTCACTCCACTCAGGTGTGCTTGCCTAGTTCGAGACGGGCGCCGGACGCGGCGATCTTCGGCGCGCGGCCCGCCCCCCTGAAGGTTCAGGCTAGCGCCCGACCCGAATCGGCATGATCAGATAGCGGTAACCCGGCACAACCTCGCCGTCGTCGCCGGCCGGCATGAGGACCGCGGGCTTGAACGCGTCGGTGAACCCGAAGACGGCGGTCGCCGCGCCGAGCGCGCCCAGCCCGTCGATGAGGTACTGCGGGTTGAACGCGATCGTGAACGGCTCACCGGTGAAGGTGGCCTCCATCGCCTCGCTCGCCCGCGCCTCCTCGGTGCCGCCCGCCTCGACGACGAGACCTTCCTCGGTGAACGACAGCCGGATCGGGGTGGCCTTCTCGGCGACCAGCGACACGCGCTTGACGACCTCGACGAGGGCGCTCACCGGCACCCGAGCCTCGGCGTTGAACGACGCCGGGAACAGCGACCGCACCGGCGGGTAGGACTGGCCGTCGAGCAGGCGGCTCGTGGTCTTCCGGGTGCCTCCGGCGAAACCGATCATGCCCTCGCCCGCACCGGCGGTCGCGAGTGCCACCGTCACGCTGCCGCCCAGCGGGCCGAGCGTCTTGGCGGTGTCGGCCAGCGTCCGGGCCGGCACGAGAGCGGTGGTCTCGACGTCGTCGGCGGCCGGCTCCCAGCTGATCTCGCGGACGGCGAGCCGGTACCGGTCGGTGGCGAGCAGCGCGATCGTCGAGCCGGACAGCTCCAGGCGTACGCCGGTCATCATGGGCAGCGTCTCGTCCCGGCCGGCCGCGATGGCGACCTGGGCGACGGCGGCGGCGAACGTGGCGGCGTCGACGGTGCCGGCGCTCTGCGGCAGCTCGGGCAGCGTCGGGTAGTCCTCGACCGGCATCGTCGGCAGCGTGAACCGCGCGCTGCCGCAGACGAGTTCGAGGTGCGAGCCGACGGCGGCGATCTCCACCGGCTTGGCCGGGAGCGCCTTGGTGATCTCGGCCAGCAGCCGGCCGGAGACCAGCGCGGCGCCGTCGGCGTCCGCCTGTACCTCGACGTCGACCTGGCTCGACACCTCGTAGTCGAAGCCGGAGACGTGCAGGCGGCCGTCGGCGACGCGCAGCATCACACCCGCGAGGACCGGCACCGACGGCCGGCTGGGCAGGCTCTTTGCGGTCCACGCAACGGCGTCGGCAAGCGCGTCGCGCTCAACACGGAACTTCATGCGAGGCCTCCGGGGATCTCTTGTCAGGGCGTCGGGTCGGCGAGAGCTTCTTACGGACTATCGACCCTAACGACGAGGTGTGACGGTGAACCACCCTATGGCTTCTCCGGTGCGGGTGCTCGGAGGGGTCGGCCCGCCGGCAGCCCACCAACATCCACACACCGAAGATTGGGTTTTCTTCTTCTTAGAAGTCTCTACCGTCGTAATAGTAGGGGCTGTGGAAACTGGGGATAACTGCCGTTTCCGCTGCTCATCCGGGTTCAGGGCCGGTGGACAACCGGTGGATGAAGCCGTGGAAAACCGGGCCCTCCATCCACAGGACATTCTGTGTACACAGAGTGTCCACTCTTGCCCACACGTTCCCCACAAGACTTCCACAGGTTATCCACCGGGTTATCCACCGATCGGGCGGACCGCCCGAAGGGCGTTGTACACAGGGATATCCACGGATCATGGAAACCTGTCCACGGATCTTGGTCGGTTGTCCACACTGAATCCACAGGGACAATTTTTTGTCCACACATATCCACAGCCAATCCACAACCTTTGTCCACCGGTTGGGGATAACTCGACGACAGACGTCGATATAGAGCGGCGGGCGGCGCGACCGTCTGGTCACACCGCCCGCCGAAGTGTCTTTCGTGCAGGTCAGGGCGTTTGCTTGATGCGGTTGGTGAGTTCCGCGATCTGGTTGTAGAGCGAACGCCGCTCCGCCATCTGCTGCCGGATCTTCCGCTCGGCGTGCATCACCGTGGTGTGATCGCGCCCGCCGAACGCCGATCCGATCCGGGGCAGCGACATGGCCGTCAGCTCCCGGCACAGATACATGGCGACCTGGCGGGCGTTGACGAGCACCCGCGACCGGGAGTGCCCGCGCAGGTCCTCCAGGCTCACCCCGAAGTAGTCCGCTGTGGACACCATGATCTGGTCGGCGGTGATCTCCGGGGCGGTGCCGTCCGGGATGAAGTCGCGGAGCACCTCCTCGGCGATCTGCAGGCTCACCGGCGAGCGGGACAGTGAGGCGTACGCCGTCACTCGGATCAGCGCGCCCTCGAGTTCCCGGATCGAGTTGGAGATCCGCGACGCGACGAACTCCAGCACCTCGGGCGGCGCGAACAACCGGTCCTGCGCCGCCTTCTTCTGCAGGATCGCGATCCGCGTCTCCAGGTCGGGCGGCTGGATGTCGGCGAGCAGGCCCCACTCGAACCGCGTACGCAGCCGATCCTCCAAAGTGGCCAGCTGCTTCGGCGACCGGTCGGAGGTGATCACGATCTGCTTGTTCGCGTTGTGGAGGGTGTTGAAGGTGTGGAAGAACTCCTCCTGCGTACGCTCCCGGTTCTCAAGGAACTGGATGTCGTCGATCAGCAGGATGTCGACGTCCCGATAGCGGCGCTGGAACGCGCTCTGCTTGTCGTCGCGCAGGGAGTTGATGAAGTCGTTGGTGAACTCTTCGGTCGAGACGTAGCGCACGCCGCGGGCGTTGCCCAGCTGCTGGGCGTAGTGGCCGATCGCATGCAACAGGTGCGTCTTGCCCAGCCCGGAACCGCCGTAGATGAACAACGGGTTGTACGCCTTCGCCGGCGACTCGGCGACCGCCACCGCGGCGGCGTGGGCGAACCGGTTCGAGGAGCCGATGACGAACGTCTCGAACATGTACTTCGGATTGAGCCGGTTGCCACCGGTCTCGGGCGCGGGCGGGCGGCCGCCGAGCGGACCGCGACCTTCGGCCGGGGAGACGGACGGGGCCGGCGCGCCAGGCGACCCGAGGCGACCGGGCCCGCTCTCGGGGGCTCCGTCGTGGGCGGGCTCCCGTGGCACCGGCTGAGTCGGCACGGCGAACAACGCGTCCTCACCGTCCGGGGGCGGAGTGATCGCCACCGGCGGGTACGCCCCACTCGGATAGGACAGCGCCCGCTGAATCTCCGGGCGAGGTTCCTCCACCGGAGCCGGGCGCGGCGTCGGCGGGGCGGCGGGCGCGGGAGTGCCGTAGCCGCCACCCATGTAAAGCGGTGCGCGTTGAGTGTCGTCCTCCGGCGGCCGGACGGTCACGGCGACCTGTATCGGCCGGCCGAGGTTCCGCGACAGCGCGTCGGTGATCTGCGGGCGCATCCGGCTTTCGATGAAGTCCCGGGTGTACGGGTCCGGCACCGACAGCAGAGCGGTGTCCTCGACGATCGCGCGCAGCCGAGTGAGCTGAAGGTACGCCCGCTGCTGCGGCGAGATGATCTGGTCGGCGAGATCGTTGACGGCGTTCACCCAGACCGCGTCGAGGTCTCCCACTCTTCTCGCCCCCCAACCTTCTCCCCGGACGCCCGCGGCGCGGACTCTGCGCACAACGGCATCGAGCTAAGTTATCCACAACCCCCGCGCCGCGTGGCCCCGGGGCGGTCACGTGGCATAGACCGCACTCCTGGCGGCTCGCGCGAGCGCTTCCCGGCCCCCACCCGGGTCCCAGCAGGATAACGAGGCAGCGACCACAAGACCACCGCGCTTTGGTCGCAGATCGACGCAGCGTGTACCCTGGACAGGTTGCTCCGCTGCCCAGCGCTCCTGAGAAGGATGCTAGGGTGGCGGCCGAAAAGACAGTCGAGACGACCGTCGGAAGACCTCCCCCGCCACCGTCCAGGAGCGGGGATGACCGCAGGAGAGCCTGACGTGAGCAAGCGCACGTACCAGCCGAACAACCGTCGGCGCGCCAAGACCCACGGCTTCCGGCTGCGCATGCGCACCCGTGCCGGCCGCGCCGTCCTGTCCGCCCGCCGGGAAAAGGGTCGCGCCCGCCTGGCCGTCTGAGCCGAGCGGAGCGGTGCCGCATGCTGCCGGCCGCGAATCGTCTGCGGAGCAGCCGCGAGTTCGCTGACGCCGTCCGCGCCGGCCGACGTGTCGGCCGGGGCACCGTGGTCGTCCACTTGAAGACCAGCATCGACCAGCCCGGGACCGTAGAGGCCCCGGGCTGTGTCATGTCCGCACCCCGTGCCGGTTTTGTCGTATCGAAGGCCGTCGGCGGTGCGGTTGTCCGGAACAAGGTCAAGCGTCGACTACGTCACCTTGTCGCGGCACGGCTCTCGGCGTACCCGTTGGGAACCACTCTGGTGGTGCGCGCGTTGCCGGCGGCGGCCCACGCGGCGTTCGATCAGCTGAGCGCGGACCTGGACGCCGCGCTTGTAGCCGCGGCTCGCCCGCGCCGCAAGAGGGAGGGCTCGTGAAGACCCTGCCTGGTGTAGCGCGACCTGCGACACTCCCCGGTCGCGTGCTGGCGCTGGGAGTTATCGCGTACCGTCGTTGGATAAGTCCGGGCCTGCCGGCCCGCTGCCGGTTCTACCCGTCTTGCAGCGCCTACGCGCTGGAGGCGCTCGCCGTCCACGGCGCGTTGCGGGGTAGCTGGCTGGCGATCCGGCGGATCGGACGGTGTCACCCCTTCCACCCTGGTGGGTTCGATCCGGTTCCGCCGGCCGCCGCCCACCGCCGTAACGAGGCGACTGGAGCGCAACCCTAATGCTTGATCCGATCTACTACGCGGTGTCGTGGGTCATGCTCGCCTGGCACTGGGTCTTCGACGAGATCGGCGTCGGCGAGTGGCTGTCGACCAACTGGGACTGGGTCCTCTCGATCGTCTTCCTGGTGCTCACCGTCCGAGGCATCCTCTTCCCGCTCTTCGTCAAGCAGATCCGCTCTCAGCGCGCCATGCAGGCGATCCAGCCGAAGATGAAGGCGCTGCAGGAGAAGCACAAGGGTGACCGGGAGACGCTCCAGAAAGAGATGATGGAGCTCTACCGCACCGAGAAGGCCAACCCGCTGATGGGCTGCCTTCCGCTGCTGATCCAGATGCCCATCTTCCTCGGCGTCTTCCACGTCATCCGGCGACTCGACAGCGGCCAGCACAACCCCACGCTCTACGGGTGGAGCGAGGCGCTCTTCCACAGCGCGAGCGACGCCGAGCTCTTCGGCGTCTCGATCGGCGCGACGCTGCGCAACGGCGGCCTGGCCACGGTTCTCTGTGTGATCTTCGGCGTCATCATGATCGCGACCACCTACCTCACCAGCCGCCAGATGATCCTGAAGACCGGCTGGAGCGAGGACCCCCAGCAGCGGATGGTCCAGCGGCTGATGCTCTACGGCATCCCGCTGACGATGATCATCTCGGTGTCGGCCTTCCCCCTCGGTTTGATCCTGTACTGGACGACGACCAACATCTTCTCGCTGGGCCAGCAGTTCTGGGTGCTGAAGAAGTACCCGCCGCTGGTGAACGGCAAGCCGGTCGAACCCAAGCCCAAGGCGAAGAAGGGCGAGGACGTCGAGCTGATCGAGGCCCAGCGCAAGGCGCTGGCGCCCAAGGTCGGCGCGAAGCCGACGAACCCGAAGAAGGGCGGCTCGAAGCCGAAGGTCGGCTGAGCCACGCCCCCTAAGCCATCGCAACAACCAACGGAGACAGCAGCGTGACCGAGACGAAGACCGAGGCGTTGGCCGCCGAAGAGCCGGCGGACGTGGCGGCGACCGCTGAGGCGGAGCAGAGTTCGGAACCGGCCGGCGACGAGGAGCTCTTCCACCAGAGCGAGATCGCAGCCGACTATGTCGAGGGTCTGCTGGACATCCTCGACTTCGACGGCGACATCGACGAGATGGTCTCGGGGGGACGCCCGATGGTCGAGGTGGTCGGCGAGCGCCTGGGCGCACTCGTCGGACCGCGCGGCGCGACCCTGGAGGCCCTGCAGGAACTGACCCGGCTCGCGGTCTACCGCGAGACCGGGGCGCCGAGCCGGCTGCTGCTCGACGTCGGCGGCTACCGGGCCAACCGCAAGAAGGAACTCGTCGCGGTCGCCAAGAACGCGATCGAGAAGGTGCGCGAGCATGGCGAGCCGGTGCGGCTGGAGCCCATGTCGGCGTTCGAGCGCAAGTGCGTCCACGACGTGGTCAACGCGGCCGAGGGCGTCGAGAGCGAGTCGGAAGGCGTCGAGCCGAACCGCCGGATCGTCGTCCACCCGGTGTGACGACCGCGATAATGGATCACATGACCCATGACCCCGCCGCGCCGGACTCTTCGGCCGGCGGGGTTCCTGCTTCTCTGGAACCAGCGGCCACCCGTCTGTTCGGGTCCCGCCTCGAGCTCGCGTCGCGCTACGCGCAACTCCTTGCCACCGAAGGAGTTGTACGCGGACTGATCGGCCCGCGGGAGGCGCCCCGGATCTGGGATCGCCACCTCCTCAACTGTGCGGTGGTGGCCGAGTTGATTTCCTCCGGGGAAACGGTGGTTGATGTCGGCTCCGGGGCCGGTCTGCCGGGTATCGTGCTCGCAGTGGCTCGGTCCGACATTTCGGTCACCCTCATCGAGCCGCTGGCGCGACGCACCGCTTTCCTCACCGAGGTGGTGGAGGCTCTCGAACTCGGCAACGTGACCGTCCATCGAGGACGGGCTGAGGAAGCGGCCGGCGCGGAGGCGGATGTGGTGACGGCCCGAGCGGTCGCACCGCTGGATCGGCTGGCCGCGTGGTGCCTTCCGCTGGCCCGGATCGGCGGTCGGATGTTGGCACTCAAGGGCTCCTCCGCCGCGGAGGAGATCGCCGAGCACCAGGCGGCGGTCACTCGTCTCGGCGGCGGTCCCGCCGTGGTCGTGCGCTGCGGTGAAGGCCTGATCGAGCCGCCGACCACCGTGGTCGAGGTGGCGTGCATCGCGCGGACGAAGTCGAAGCCGTCTAAGGCGGCACGCTCAGGGGCGCGGTCGCGGCGGTGATCCGGCCCTGGGCGCGAGGCGCGCATGGGGGTCGAAGGTGGGGGTACGCGGGGGTCGGCGCCCGAGAAGCTTGGCCGACGTCGAACGTCTTTCACGTCCGGCCCCAGTGCCCCCGCCACCGTCTTCGGGCGTGGGGTCTCAGGGTGTGGGATGGCCCACTGGAGCTGTGCCGCGCGTAGCGGGTCGCCTGCTGCTGGTGAACGGACTAGCGGTGTTCACCCCGCCGGTTCGTGCCGTTGACGATGCCCGACCGGTGGACTCAACTGGAATCACGAGCGCCAGCGCCGTAGGCTGGCCGCGCGTCGTTTGTGTGGACCCCCTTCTGGTGCGGGTCAACGACGCGGTCGAGCCGTCATCCATCAGGGGCAGGGATGTGACCGTGCAGAACGATGTTTCACGTGAAACATCGGTGCCGCAGCCGCGGACACCGACCTTTCTGGCACCCGAGTACGCCGAATCGGGTGCCCAACGTGAGGCTGAGCCGGTGGGCCAGCGCGAGGCGGAGCCACCGCGAACCGTGACGGGGTACGCCCCCGCTCCCCCGAACCCGCCCGGCACCCGTCCGAGCCCGTCTCCCCGTCCAGTCAGCGCGGTCCCCGGCGCGACCGCCACCAACGCTGCGCATGTCGAAACCGAGGTCCCCGTGGCGAACACGTACGGTGCAGAGGAAGCGGCGGCCGAGCCGCGCGAGGACGACCCGCCGCTGGCGATGGAGGCTATGCGAGCCGTGCAGATTCTGAACCCTAGCGGCGAGATCACCATGCCTCGCCCGGCCCGGCCCCGTGTCATGTGTGTGGCGAACCAGAAGGGCGGCGTCGGCAAGACCACGACGACCGTGAACCTGGCGGTCGCCCTCGCGCTGCACGGCAACCGCGTACTGGTGGTCGACCTCGACCCTCAGGGCAACGCCTCAACCGGGTTGAACGTCCCCCACCACGCCGGCATCCCGGACGTCTACGACTGCCTCATCGAGAACGTGCCGCTGGCCGACGTCGCCCAGCCGGTCGAGGGCATCCCGAACCTGCACTGCGTACCGGCGACGATCGACCTGGCCGGTGCCGAGATCGAACTCGTCTCGGTCGTCGCGCGAGAGTCCCGCCTCGGGCGGGCCATCCAGGCGTACCCGACCGAGTTCGACTACGTCTTCATCGACTGCCCGCCGTCGCTCGGCCTGCTGACGGTCAACGCTCTCGTCGCGGCGCAGGAGGTGCTGATCCCGATCCAGTGCGAGTACTACGCGCTGGAGGGTCTGAACCAGCTCCTCAACAACATCAACCTCGTGAAGGCCCACCTGAACCCGACGCTGGACGTGTCGACGATCCTGCTGACCATGTACGACCGGCGTACGCGCCTGGCGGACGCGGTCGAGCAGGACGTCCGCAACCACTTCGGGGACAAGGTGCTCACCTCGGTGATCCCCCGCAACGTGCGGGTGTCCGAGGCGCCCAGCTACGGCCAGTCGGTCATGACGTACGACCCGGGCTCCCGTGGGGCGACGAGCTACTTCGAGGCAGCCCAGGAGATCGCCGAGCGCGGCGCGAAGATCGGAGTCACCGCATGAGTGCCGCTGCACGGCCGAAGGGCGGGCTGGGGCGTGGCCTCGGCGCGCTGATCCCGACCGGACCGGCGCCCGCCGCCGCACCTGAGGAGCCGGCGCCCGCAGCGCCCCGGCAGAGTACGCCGGCGGCGGAAGTCGTCCCGCCCGCCGCTCCCCCGACCCCCGCCGCACCCGATCCGCGTGAGCTGGCTCCGGTTCCGGGCGCACGGTTCGCCGAGATCTCGGTCGACTCGATCGTCCCCAACCCGAAGCAGCCCCGAACGGTCTTCGACGAGGAGGCACTGGAGGAGCTGAAGATCTCCATCCAGGAGGTCGGCTTCCTCCAGCCGATCGTGGTCCGCGACCTCGGTGCGGACAAATACGAACTCGTCATGGGCGAGCGCCGTTGGCGCGCCGCCCAGGCGGTCGGCAAGGACCTCATCCCGGCGATCATCCGGGACACCCGGGACGACGACATGCTCCGGGACGCCCTCCTGGAGAACATCCACCGGGCGCAGCTGAACCCGCTCGAAGAGGCGGCCGCGTACCAGCAGCTGCTGGAGGAGTTCGGGGCGACGCACGAAGAACTCGCGCGCCGGATCGGCCGCAGTCGGCCGCAGATCTCGAACACCATCCGGCTGCTGAACCTGCCGGCGCCGGTGCAGCGTCGGGTGGCGGCGGGCGTACTGAGCGCCGGCCACGCCCGGGCGCTCCTGGGGCTGGACGACTCGGGGAGGCAGGAGGAGCTGGCGACCCGCATCGTCGCCGAAGGCCTCTCCGTCCGGGCCGTCGAAGAACTCGTCACGCTCGCGCTGTCCGACGGTACGCCGGCTGAGAAGTCCCCCGCCGCCCGCCGGACCAAGCCGCACGCGCCGGCCCTGACGGATCTGGCCGACCGCCTCTCCAACCGATTCGACACCCGGGTGAAGGTCGACATCGGCCGCTCCAAGGGGAAGATCACGATCGAGTTCGCGACGGTGGACGACCTGGAGCGCATCGTCGGCATCATCGGCGTGGACCGCCAGGAGTAATCCGAAATATCTCGCATGGCCTTGTGCCAGCTCGCTCCGCCTCGCACCATCTCGTACGGCCCGGTCGCTTGGAGCGGCCGGGCCGTTCTCGTTGTGGATCTCCGTGTTTCACGTGAAACATCGGTTGGTCGCTCCCCTTCCCCGGGGTGGGGTCACTCTTGGTTGGCGCGGGTTGGTTGTGCCGGGTGCCTCGGACTGGGATTCCTACTGTGGGCGCCGGGGCGCGCGGGTTGAGGTGAGGACGGCGCCTGGGCTTCTGGGGCGGGTCCTCGAGTCGCGGTCGGTGGCGCTGGTCGGTGCGTTCGCTCGGCGGGCGCTCGCTCGGTCGGATTTGGTGTCAGGGGATCTGGTCGATTCCGGTTGGGGCGGATCGGCGGTACCGGTATGCCCGGTGTGCTGGTGTGCTGGTGTGCTGGTGTGCTGGTGTGCTGGTGTGCTGGTGTGGCCGTGCCGTGCCGTGGCGTGGCGTGGCGGCGCAGCCGTGTGAGGTGGCCGTGTCACGCAGCGGTCGGCGCTGCGGCTGCGCGTCAGGTGGGTGACGTGGTCCGGCCTGCCCCTGATCCTGGCGGTCCCGATCCTGGCGGCCTCGATCCCGGCAGTCCCTGATCCTGGCGGACCTTGATTCCGGCGGAACCCCGATTCCAGCGAGCCTCGGTCTCCCGGCCTCCCCATCCCTGAGACCCATGGCTCCCGTTCGCCTGGGTGCCGCGCTCCCCCGGCCTCCTGTCATCCGGTCCTCGGGTCCTCCGGTCCCGACGCTCCCGGTCGCGGGTCGGATCGGGTTGCCGGTGGCGGTCCGTGAGATTTGGCTCCCCGACCTGGCTCGGGCGGTGCTGGAGCGGCATCCCAGTCGCTTCGGCGGCCGTCCGTGCGGTGGCACGAGCTGGGCTGGTTCGGCGCGACTGGTTCGGGGCGAGTGGTTCGGACCAGGCTGGCCGGCCTGGTCGGTTCGGCCAAGGGCGGCCTGTAAGCCGGCTCAGAGGGCCTACTCGGCAGTGGGCCTAGCGGGCAGGCGGGCAGGCGGGCCTAGCGGGCAAGCGGGCCTAGCGGGCAAGCGGGCCTAGCGGGCAAGCGGGCAGGCGGCCAAGCGGGCAGTGGGCCTAGCGGGCAGTGGGGCACCTAGCGCAGTGGGCAGCGGGGCACCTAGCGCAGTGGGCAGCGGGGTGCATAGCGCAGTGGGCCTGGGTCGGTGGGGCCTGGCCCGGTGGGGCTGGCTGGATTCGCGGCTGGGCCTGCTCGGTGGGTGTGGCTCGGCACCGCGGTCTGCCTCGCAGTGCTGCACGTGCCATACCCGGCTGGGCTAAGCACAAGAACGCGGTTCGTCGGCCCAACGGCTGCTGGATCGTCGGGGTTCTCCGGAGATGCGGACCGCCACGCGATAGGTCACGCGAGCGGTATGGCCGGAGGCCTCGGAGGGCGCCGGGGTTGCGGCGACACACCTCCCGGAGCGGGGGTGAGATCGGAGGCACGTTCGCCGAGCCGATTCGCTGACCCGATTCGCTGGCCCGATTCCACCGAGCTAGTACGTGGTCTAATCCCCAGCGCGGTTGGCGGTCGCCATCTTGCGGCATGCGTCGGCGTGCCCAAGGCTGCGAACCCGTTTGCGAGCGAACCTGTTGCGAGCGAACCTGTTGCGAGCGAACCCAGTGTGGGGCCGGCTCGGCGTCTACGGGTTCGGCGCGTGCGCGAGACCTGTGTGCGTGGCCCAGGCTTCGCACCCGGCATACGTCGGATCCAGCGTGGGTTCGGAGTGCGTGGGTTCGGGGTGCGTTGGATCCGGCGTGCGTGTGTCCGCGTACGGCCTGACGTGACGGTGTGTGTACGGGCTCACGTGTAGGTCGGTCTCCGGTGGTGTGGCCGGGAGAGTGGGTCACCCTTCGGAT